>JAUHWX010000305.1 GCA_030427285.1 Bacteroidia bacterium | reverse complement strand
AATCAATCCTGATAGTTTCTTTTGGGATCACTATGAATTTTTCAAAACGGCTTTCTTGATGATGATTGCCTTTTACTTTGGCGACAGCAGTATGCGCTATTTATCCAAGCGCTGGAACTCCAGTCGTGAAGAAGGTTTTCAGCAAAATAGAGGTGGTACAAAACCAGCTTCCAGCGTGCCTGATGAGATAGAAATGGATGACATGGATTTTGAGATGCACGAGCAGCCCTCTGCCGCAGTATCAGGAGCACCAGCCGAACCACAAGGTGGCAACCTATCTTTTGAAGCTCCAAGTGCCCTTAAGAGTATGCTTCAAAATGTAAATCCCTTTGAAGCAAAGGAGATTGAAGTAAAACAGGCAGAAACCCTTAAAGCTGATTATCCACAGATAATGGATAATGAAATGAGCAAAACCCTAACGGACAAAGATTTTGCAAAAGCTGTGGACACCCTACTAGAACAAGGCTACATTGTGCAGGAAGCTGTGATACGGGCGGTGGTAGAAGTAGAATCAAGCGGCTCAGGGCTGCTGGATGATGGCCGGGCCAAGATTCTTTTTGAAGGACATAAGTTTTGGCATTGGCTAAAGCAGGCAGGAAAAAACCCTGCTGACCTTGTAAAAGGAAATGAAGACATACTTTACGAAAAGTGGACCCGTGCCCACTACAAAGGCGGGAAAGGCGAGTATGATCGTTTGCAAAAAGCAATGAATATTGATAAGAAAGCTGCGATATACAGCGCTTCCTGGGGCAAGTTTCAAATTCTTGGTGAAAACCTGGAGCACTACATTAAGTCACGCCTGTTCGACCCCAACAATGAACTTCATCAAAAAGCACCCGACTTGTATTACAAGGATGTGGATGATTTTTATGATAAGCAGGACAATTCAGAGTATTACCATTTGCTGGACTTCATCGCTTTTATCACCACCAAAACGGTAAAAAACGAAGACGGAATAGCTATGCCTCTGGTCAATTACCTGAGTGGCAATGACCCATCCCAGCTTGACTGGGACAAATTTGCCTATGGCTATAATGGAAAAGGCTACAAAGAGAATAACTACGACACCAAGCTAAAACGGGCTTATGAGCGCTTTTCTTAAGCCATATCTGATTATATTAATTTCTTCACTGCTTTTCATTTCCTGTAAAGAAGATAAGCGAGGCTTGGTGGTGGGCAAAATTCAAAAAGCATCGGAATTAGCCACTACTGAATTTACCGTAAACAAGCTTGTGCATGGCACTAAAACAAAAAAAATTGCCTGGGTTTTCAAACTAAATGAAGCGCGATTTTTAGCTTATTCACAAGCCAAAATAAAGACAGGTATTGAGCTGGGCCGACTGAGAAAAGAGGATATTGATATTGATGGCGACATTATCAGTATTATGCTTCCTCCCGTTAAAGTGGTCAACTTTTCCTACCCTCCCGAAAGCTTTTATCTGGACTCTTTAATATCAGACCCCAATCAATTTTTGAATAAAATTTCCATTGAAGAACAGGAGCACTTTTTCAGGGAAGCCGAGCTAGACATCAGAAATAACCTGAAATACATAGGCATTGTAGAAACTACACAACAAAATACCCGCATCCTCTTAACGCGGCTTTTGTCTTCATTGGGCTACAACGAAATTCACATCAACTTTAAGAATGACAGCCTTATAGTGGATGAAGTAAACCTTGAAACCACCTTATGATTACGCTGATATCTAAATATTGGAAAGTCATTCTGGATGCGATACTCATAGTTGCTGTAATCGTTTTGGTTTTTATTTGGAACCCGTTCAATGTGTTTGGGAAGGGAATAGAATTTAAACCCACCACAAACATGGTGATGGAGGTAAAGAAAATCGGTGAATTGGTAACTGCTCAATACTATGGAGAGGTGGTAGCTTCTCTTGGTGAAGCGCGTTTAAACTTATTGAAAGAAGATGACCTTGCTGACAAAGGGGACTTGTACTACCAAAAGTTAAAAGAAGATATTTTCCAATCTTATGAAGAGTTTGTACTCATTCCTGTAAGCAAAGCCAAAAACAACAGGAAGCGAAAACAGGCCGAAAGACAAGGCCGAAGAGATGCACTCAAAAAAATTGAGGAGGAATATGGCCGAGAATATAGCGGCAGTAAGTTTGAAACATTTCTAACAGACACCCTTGATATAATTCTCCTTTTTGCCGTTGAAAGAGAGATTAGTGAACCAGTATCCGAAAACTTAAATCAATTCAAAAAGGAGAAGAAGAGAGAAAAGTTTCGCACCAAGCGGCTGGAAAATCTTTACGATGAGATTGTGCTAAAACATGCCACTTTAGACACGAGTGAATTCAGAATATACCGAAATCAAGGGTTTAGCGATAGGTCTAATTTCTCCAGCTTCTACTACAATATAACCGAAGAAGAAATAAAAAACCGCGAGCAGTTGGCCATGATTGGACGTGGGTCGGTTAAAGCCGGATTTAATTTTAGCACACTTACCGAGAGGAACTTTCGCTTTGATGAAAGCAAGAACATACTTCACATTTTTGGTGTCACGCCCACAATTTTAAATTACGATATCAACCCTTGGTTTATCCCGCAGCAAGCTGTACCCGGCTTTGACATCGTGCAATCCGGGCGAAAAGCTAATTTTTTGGATGCCGTAAAAGTAAAGTCATACTGCCGCGATAAACTAAAAGCTTCGGCTCTGGAAGCTGGAATTATAGAGGAAGCGCAGCGATATGGAGAAGAAGTGATGAAAAGCTTCTTTACTCTAATCCTAGATCGCGAAGTAA
>JAUHWX010000073.1 GCA_030427285.1 Bacteroidia bacterium | reverse complement strand
AGGTAGAACTTACCCTTTTCAATAAAATTGAGCGCCATTACCTGGCCAAATTGCCCGATAGTGAAGAAGCCATTATAACAGATACCACCAAGGTTATCCATACACTCAATTCATTGTGTATAGAAATGGATAATCGCTATGACTTATTGAAGGATGCGATGGTGCGTAATATTAAAGAGTACAATCACAAATTTGTACAGCGTAAGCTAAACCCTGAAAACGGGCATAAATATCTACCGTATATCGTTTTGGTGATTGATGAGTTTGCCGACCTTATTATGACGGCTGGCAAAGAAGTAGAAACTCCCATTGCCCGACTGGCGCAGCTTGCCCGTGCTATTGGTATTCACTTGATTGTAGCTACGCAAAGACCTTCGGTAAATGTAATTACGGGTATTATTAAGGCCAACTTCCCGGCACGTATTGCCTTTAGAGTTACCTCAAAAATTGACTCGCGAACTATTTTGGATGCAGGCGGTGCCGAACAATTGATCGGTAAAGGAGATATGTTGTATTCTTCCGGGCAGGATTTGGTGCGTATACAATGTGCCTTTGTGGACACACCAGAAGTGGAAGAAATAACAGATTACATTGGTAACCAAAAAGCCTACCCTGAAGCCTACCTATTGCCCGAGTATGTAGGCGAAGAAGGTGAAGGAGGTATTCCCGATGCTGGTGACCCGGCAGATCGTGATGCACTTTTTGAAGATGCTGCCCGGGTAATTGTAATACATCAGCAAGGAAGCACATCCCTACTTCAGCGAAAGCTTAAGCTAGGGTACAACCGAGCTGGCCGTATAGTTGACCAATTGGAAGCTGCAGGAATTATTGGGCCTTTTGAAGGCAGTAAAGCCCGACAGGTGCTGATTCCAGATGAGATGTCTTTGGAACAGTTATTGAAAAATGAACAGGAAAAATATAATAGCTAAACCACACATGAAAATAGCAAGAATAGCAATCGCCCTATTGATAAGTACCACAGCCGCTTTTGCGCAACCTACTAACAAGCAAGCTAAGCAGCTACTTGCAGATGCTTCCGCTAAATTAAAATCGTACAGCACCATATTTATCGGCTTTGATTATTCATTCGTGAATGAAAAAGCCGGAGTTACTCAAAATGAAAAAGGAACTATTGCCATAAAAGGTGATGACTACCACTTCAACTTTATGGGCATTGAGCAAATTCGCAGTGGCTCAAAGCTTTATACCATTCTTAAAGATGATGAAGAGGTTCAAATTACTGAGTATGTAGAAGGCGAAGATCAAGGCCTTACCCCCTCTTCCATTTTGAATCTTTATCAGGATGGTTACAGCTACAAAATGGGGCTGCCAGGAAATGAAAATGGCACAAAAATTCAAAAGGTGATGCTAAAACCTATGGCATCAGAAGAAATAAAGGAAATAGAAATAGGTATTGAAAAGGAAACCAAAAAGGTAACTTACATCAAGCAAACCGGAACCAATGGTACGGTTACTACCTTTACCATCACTAGTTTTGAGCCTAATAAAAAGTTTCCTGCCAATCACTTCAAGTTTGTAAAGAGCGACTACCCTGGCTACTACATAGCTGACTGATGAAAATACTTGACCGCTTCGTCCTAAAGGCATACATCAAGCCTTTTATCATCACATTTATTGTAATGATACTCTTTATGCTAATGCAATTTGTATGGAAATACATTGATGACTTAGTAGGGCGAGGTGTGGAATGGTATTACATTGCTGAGTTGTTGTTTTACACTTCAGCTACGGTGGTGCCTATGTCTTTACCTTTGGCCATTTTGCTTTCATCCATCATGACCTTTGGCACACTGGGCGAACACAACGAAATGGCTGCGCTTAAGGCCTCTGGTAACTCTTTAATTAGAGTAATGCGCCCGGTGATTGGATTTATTCTTTTGGTAGCCATTAGTGCCTTTTTCTTTTCAAACTATGTAATACCCGTTGCCAATCTCAAAAGTGAAACTTTATTAAAAAATATTACCAACAAGAAACCCGCTCTCAACATTCGAGAAGGCGTGTTTTATGCTGGAATTGAAGGCTACTCTATAAAAGTGGGCGAAAAGTTTGGTGACAACCAAAGCGAGCTACGAAATGTGTATGTGTATGACCATAGCAGTAAAATGGGCAACATGAAAGTGATTGTTTCTGAAACGGGTAAAATGGCCATGACCGATGACGAAATGTTTCTGAACATAGAGCTTTTTGAGGGTAATTCGTATGAAGATATTTATCCAAACAAGGTAGAAGATCGAAACAACTATCCGTTTGTTCGCTCCGCTTTTTCTAGATCTTTAATGCGCTTTAATCTTTCTGACTTTCAAAGTGGTGACCTACGTTCAGGCTCTCGTAAAGATTTTGACATGCTAAATATTATTCAGCTGGAAACCACCACCGATTCACTCAGAAAAGTGTTAGCATGGCGTAAAGATGAATTTGAACAAAGTATGATCGAAAAATATTCTTTTATAGAACCCGGGCAATCAGACAGCACCTCTAATGCAGCAAGCCAACAGCTTGTTAAAAACAAGTCCAAAAAGGAAGAAATAGATCCTTCCATTCTGAATGATGATATTCTTGCAAATATTGCTCCGATTGAAAGATCCAGAGTCATTCAAAATGCCCTGCGCATTGCCCGAAGTAACAAGGCCTACTTTGACAATACTAAAACAGAGTACTTATGGCGTCATAAACTTATTGCCCGCCACCTTCTGGAGTGGCACAAAAAGTTCTCTATTTCCTTTTCTTGTCTTGTTCTCTTTTTCATCGGTGCCCCGCTAGGAGCCATTATTCGAAAAGGAGGCATGGGTATGCCTGTGGTAGTTTCAGTAATTATTTTTTTGATATACCATGTCACCAGTTATTCCTTCGAAAAACTTGGCCGTGAACTGATGTGGACACCATTCAGGGCTATTTGGAGTGCCAATCTTATGCTATTTCCAATAGGCATGTGGCTTACCTACAAATCCGCTACAGACAGTGCTATTTTTAATATTGAAATTTATCTAAAGCCTTTTCGAAAAATTTCAAGCATTTTTGCCAAAAGCAAAAGACAGAGCTAAACGCCCTTGGGCATAAACCAATAGATTAACCGCTTGAAAGTTTTAGTGCTGAGTAATAAGGTACCCTATCCTGCCAATGATGGCAGCAGCATAGCCATGGCCAGTATTATAGATGCCTTGCTTAAAAATAATACTGCGGTTACGCTGCTTAGCATCAACACCAAAAAGCACTTTAAAACCGATGATGCCACAGCCAGTGAGCTACCCGCTCAGCTCAACTTTCACAAAGTTTATCACAACACTTCCATCACCCCTTGGGGAGCTTTCGCTAATTTGTTTACTGGCGAGGCTTATCATGTTTCTAGGTTTTACATTTCGGCTTTCGCTAAAAAATTGGTTCAGCTTTTAGAGCAAACCCAGTTTGATATTATTCAAATTGAAGGCCTTTCAATGGCCGTATACATTGACTTAATAAAAAAGCATAGCACAGGGAAAATAGTATTGCGCGCCCACAACGTGGAGCACATCATTTGGAACAGGCATTTAGAAAATGAATCTAACAGCCTGCGTTCATTATATCTGAAAATTCAAAATAGCCGCTTGGCAAAATTTGAAATTCATAGCCTGAAAACAGCTGATGCCATTGTAACCATTACAGAAGAAGACAAAAAACTCTTGATGCCTTGGATAAGCAAAAAAATGCCCATACAGAGCTTACCATGCGGAATAGATATAGAAGCGAAAAATATATGCCCCACGGATGCTTCAAAGCAGGCTGATATAGCCTATTTAGCCAGTTTTGATTGGATGCCTAATGTACAGGGTATAGAATGGTTTATGCTAAAAGTCTGGCCTTTGGTAAAAGAGCTTAAGCCTGATACGAGTTTTCATCTTGGCGGACGGCACATGCCTGCATCGTTTAGTAAATGGAAAAAGCGTGGAGTTGATCTTTTTCCCAATGTGGCTGATATGCGCGAATTTATTTGCAATGCGCGCATTATCATCGTGCCATTATTAGCAGGAAGTGGCATGCGAATTAAGGTTATAGAAAATATGGCTTTGGGCAAATGCCAAGTAAGTACCACTATAGGTGCTGAGGGAGTGAAAGTTGTAAGCGGAACGGATATTATTTTGGCTGACAGTCCTGAAGACTTTGCCCGTGCCATCAGCAATCTATTACACGATAATGATCAACGCACCTTTATAGAAAGCCAAGCTCGCAAAACTATTGAAGCACATTACAGCAACCACCAGCTAGGAAAGGAACTACTGGAATTTTACCAAAAACTGATATGATAGAAATTCTATTTTACATATCTCTCTTTGGTATTTTACATACCTACTTGATTTACCCAGCGAGCATGCTCATTTTAGGTAAAATATTTCGCAAAACATGCCCAACTCCTTCTCAGGATTATAATCCTACTGTAGAAATTATTTTTGCAGCATATAATGAAGAAGCTGTCATCAGAGATAAAATCATTCGTAGTTTTAAAACAAAATATCCCCTATCCAAACTCACCTTAAGAATAGGTTCTGATGCCAGCACAGATCAAACAGATGCCCTGATTAATGAGTTAAAGGCTGAGTATCCACAATTGCACTTTAAGCGCTTTGCGGCACGCACGGGTAAGGCAGGCATCTTAAATCAGTTGATAAAGGATAGCTGTGCTGACCTGATTATTTTCACCGATGCCAATATCATTTTTAATGAAGACACTATCCCCCATTTGGTGGCCAATATGCAAAATCCTAAAGTTGGGATATGTGGCGGTAGAATAGTTTACTCAACCTATACCAACACGGGAATAAGCCTTCAGGAAAGTACATATCTCAATCTTGAAAACAAGATAAAAAAAGCTGAATCAGACCTTTTTGGCAAGGCCATGGGAGTAGAAGGCGGATGTTACATTATTAGACGAGAGTTGTTTACCGGAATTCCTCCGCTCTATTTTATGGAAGATTTTTATATCAGCATGGCTACCATGAAAAAACGACATGCCGTATTATTTGCCAGCAATGCTACCTGCTATGAAGATGCCAGTGTGTATAGCTCTGAAGAATATAAGAGGAAGGTTCGTATTTCGATAGGAAATTTTCAAAACCTAAATGCTTTCAAAAGCCTTATCATCACAAGGTTTTTTCCACTTGGGTATTTGTTTTTATCCCATAAGGTGTTGCGTTGGTTCACACCTTTCTTTATGCTTATACTTATTCCTACCACACTTATACTTGCCAGTACCTCTCCACTCTATGAGGCTATAGCCGCATTTTATGGACTTTTTATAGCATTAGGCGCTGTAGGTATGTTATTTTCGCAAAACAAATCTCTGGGGCTATTAAAATATCCCGGACATTTTATTCACATGAATGCAGCCTTACTAAAAGGCTTTTACATATATCTAAAAGGAGTAAAAAGCAATGCTTGGGAGCCAACAAAACGAAACCAGCAATAAGCTGGACAGCATAGAATCAGCCATAGAAGACATCCGTAATGGAAAAGTGGTGATAGTGGTAGATGATGAAGATCGTGAAAATGAAGGAGATTTTATTGCAGCTGCCGAAATGGTAACTCCAGAGATGATCAACTTTATGGCTAAGGAAGGTCGCGGGTTGATTTGCGCCCCATTGGTAGAAAGCCGCTGCGAAGAATTGGACCTGAACCTTATGGTCAGTGAAAACACAGTTCTGCACAATACACAATTTACCGTTTCTGTAGACCTTATTGGACACGGCTGCACCACAGGGATTTCGGTACATGATAGGGCGAAAACCATAAAAGCTCTGGTCGATGAAAATACTAAACCTAAAGATTTAGGCAGACCCGGACACATATTCCCGCTAAGGGCAAAAAGTGGTGGTGTGCTACGAAGAACGGGGCATACTGAGGCTTCTGTAGATTTAGCTCGCTTAGCCGGCTTTAAGCCAGCAGGAATTTTAGTGGAAATACTAAATGAAGATGGAACGATGGCTCGTCTTCCAGAGTTAAGAGTATTAGCCAAAAAACTAGACCTTAAGCTCATTAGCATCGAAGATTTAGTGGCTTACCGCATGAATAAGGAGTCACTTATTCAACTTAAAGAAGAGTTTGCCATAAGTACTGAATATGGTGAGTTTATTCTTAAAGCTTATGAGCAAACTACCAATGGTCAAATTCACATTGCCCTTACTAAGGGACATTGGACCAAAGATGAAACAGTATTGGTAAGAATGCACTCAGCAAGTGTAGCCCATGATATTTTCGAAATATTGACCTCTGATACAGGGCATCAGCTTACAACAGCCATGCGTAAGGTAAGCGAAGAAGGTCGTGGGGCCATTGTATACATGAACCAGGAAAAGACCTATGGCAATCTGCTGCAGCGCTTGCGAGAATATAAGGCAGAAGCTGAAAGTGATAGCCAAACGCAGACGAAAACAAGTTTTTCTAAAGATGCTCGTGATTTTGGTATTGGGGCTCAAATACTTCACGAACTTGGAATTACCAAAGTAAAGCTACTAACCAACAATCCTCTTAAGAGAGTGGGTATAACTGGTTATGGACTTACCATAGTAGGAAATGAAACCATGAAATAGTATAATAACGAACGAGGACTTTAACTAAGCTTGATTTAAAGTCCTTGTTCGTTTGGACTTATAAAGTCTTCTTCTTCTTCTTCTTCCTTAATACCATTCGTTTTATTTGGATGAATAACGCGTTCTAAAAAGTCATCCCAGGTTTCAAAATCCATACGGTAGTAAACACCTATTCCTTGTTCATAGTTTTGTTGCCCCAGTCTATATAGATCGTCAACCGATCTATTAAATACTTTGGCACGAATTCTACCATCATCCGTCACGTTGTATTCCACTTCAAAATCTCCGGCTACTTGCCTTTGATTATTTTGATCCACATTAGAATTATCACCAACCGCAACTCCTACAGTGCCATTTACGGTAATTTTATCATTAAAAAATTGTTTTGAAACCCCTACTTCTACTTCCTTCTGTTGTTGTATTGGGGCCTGAGGATTATCACTTGTACCTCCCTGATAGCCGAGTGAAACTTCATAATCACCAGTTACCTGATTGAGATATCCTGCTGCCTGGGTTGCCAAGGCTGAAAATGCAAGTTCCTGTCCGCTGCTACTTGATATATCCAAACCCTCAGCTGGCGCGAATCGATTCAATGCCAAAATGGAGAAAACCTGTCGGTACATTTTATCTTTATCAGAAAGCTGACTTCTAATTACCGATTGTACCGTTCCTGTGGCTCTTGGGGCATCGATATCAAAATCTATTTCAGGATCAAATAACTCTCCACTAAGGAACATATCTAAAACTACCGTGGTACGCCCACCTTCATAAATATTTACCAATGCTGAAGGATCTGCCTTGGTGGTATATCTTGCCGTAAGGCCAATAATGGCACCAAAGGGATCACCATTCCAGGTAACTGTGCCTCCATCAAGTACATCAAACTTTCTCTTAAGGCCCGTCATTACAAAGTTGTAGAAACCATCTCTTACGGTATATGTTCCATACATTTCAATGTCTTGATATGGATTCATTTTCATTCGAATATTACCATATCCGGTAGCCTCAAGTTTATTGTCCAATTCTGAATCTACAATTATGCTCACCATAGCATTGGTGTTTACATTCATATTAAAATCCAGACTTACCCCTTTATTAAGATTAATACTCTTCTCCACCTTCTTAGCAAGGGTATCTACAGTGGTAGGATCAACAAAGGTTACAAAGCTTGTTTTGCTCACCTCAGTGGCTCCATCAATGGGGAGATAAAATTTGGTATCACGCTCAGTAGAAACATCAGCAGTAACCTTTATTTCATCTGTGGGTCCTTTAATACCAATATTTCCACTTACAAATGCTGTCCCGTAGTAAGGATCATCTGTATTTTCTGTAGTATTTAGCACCAAAAGCTCATTTGCCTTGATATTCAGATCTAAAACAAAATCACTAAAATTCTTATGAGTAATACCTCCTGTAACAAAGCCTTCAGTTCCAAACTTACTATCTCGTAATGTTAAATCCGGGAAGCTGATTTTTCCAGGTTCAATTTTTACTTTAGGTACACCTTCTACATTATAGTCTGTTTTTAAAAGGCTCACCGTAAATGCCGTATTAGGCAGTTCGAGCTCACCGTTTACCACTGGAGTTCCGGTGTTTCCTCTTATATCCACATTTCCAGTAATACTACCTCTGGCATTTTCCGCAATACCGGTTAAAAAGGGATTAAAGGCGGCTATTTTAAAACGATCAAAATTTACATCAAACTTGATTCTACCTAAAGAGTCTGGTTGGTAATACCCTTCGGCTTTGAAGGTGGTAAGGTCACCTGCAGTCATGGTAGAAAGTAGGCGAATCGTATCATCTTTTACAGTCCAGTCGCTTGACACCAATAAATCGCCCAAATAGGTATTATTCATACCAAGGCTATCAATACGTATATCGGCAGCAAACTTTGGCTCCTTCAGTACCTGAGTTAAAATAACATCACCATAAAGCTTTCCGCTAAAACGGGCGGCTGTAGATCCTATAAAATAGTTGGCCAAATCCATTCCAAATCCTCTAAGATTGAGACGGAGTACTTCATAGGGATTATCTGAAATATTACCATTGATGAAAATCTCGCGGCCCTCATTGGCAATCACAAGATCTTCAATATGAACACCTCCAGTATCAATAGTGATTTTGTTGTGGTCACGTATTACAAAGTTTTGAAAACCGACATTGAATTTGGACTCAAAGACTCCAAACTCAAATTTGCTAGTATCCTTTTGAAGAGCATAGCCATTAAGGTTGATTTCGCTATCAATACTATCGCGCAAAATCCAGCTCAAATCATAAAACAATGAATCGTTATAAAAATAATTACCCAAAGAAATTGAGTCAATTTGCAAACCAGACTTCAGTCTCACCTCTCCCACATCAAAGCCTAATTGTGATTTTTCTACTCCACCCGTATAATCCAAATTTATACCTGTCACCCGACTGTAATCCCAAGTAAACCCTGGTGAAACTAAATTTACTCCAAGTTCTCCCTTATTAGAAGAATAGCTTCCCATAAGCTTGCTATTTGGCTCTACACTCAATTTTGGAACAAATAACTCGGTGAGTAAAAGTGTGTTTTTAATAGTAAAGTCAAATATGAACTCTTGATTGACCGGAGGTGGAACAGGCTCTGCTGTTTTTACAAACTTGTTTATCTGCGAGGCAAAAGCTTGTTGAATACCAGCCAGGGTATAATTACCACTAAGGTTGGCATCCACAATATTGGAACGTACTTCCATGTATCTATTGGTATCCAATCCTTCTGAATGTAGCACTATATCCTGAAAAAAGTAGAAGTTCTTACCATTTTCATAAGTAGTGTTTACCAATTGAATATCGCCCGCCCATTTTTGATAATTGAGCGCCATGAAATCAATATTCATTTCCGCGGTTACCACAGCCACGCTATCAGGCGCTAGATTTAGTGCAAATAAATCTGCCCGCTCAACATTGGCGGTAAATTTATAATGGGATGTATCCTGACCAAAACTTGCACCCCCATCAAAAATAAACCGCAAGGCCGGATCATTAATAGCCAGCTTCCCTTCAAACCTACTATTCTTTATACGCCCATTAATATCGATATTGGTGTAATTATAATCTTGTAGTTCTACCTGCGAAACCTCCCCCGAAAGTTTGGTGTTCATCCTGGTAGGCTCGGTACCTCGCCCATCAACGGCAAGCTTAGTACTTACTGTACCCAGTATGGAATCTTTTAGCAAAAGGCCCAGATTAAATCGATCTAAATCAATATTTCCTTCATATACTATATCATCCATAGTGTTCATGGTCTGCAAACTCAGGTCTGCAGATAGATCTCCTATTTCGGAATGTAAAGCCACTGCAGTTTCAAAATCACTCAGATAGCCTTCGAAATCTCCATTTATGGCCAAGCTGCCCAAAGGTTCTACGTCTAGAGGCAAGGCCGAATCAGAAAACAGTCCATACAAAAATTGAATATCCTCAGGCTGAGTATTTAGCTTGATATTCTGGGCATTGATAAAAATAGAATCCGGATTAGTGGTGTTGCGTAAGGCAAGATTACCCGTAAGGTGAGTAGATGCACCAACGTTCAAATCCAAATCTTCTGCCTGTAGTTGGTTTACTGTTCCCTCTGCATTTCCTGTAAGGCTAAATCTTTTAAAATCAGGAAACTGCTCACCGCTAAATATTTGAATTTCTTTGGATTGTAAATTGCTTTCGCGGATTTCAGCTGTAATTTGAACCTGATTTACGAAGTCCTGAAAATCTTCCATTGACTTGTACTCAAAAAGTACGTCTCCATCAAAAGTGCTCTCGGCAGTTTCAAACTTCAGCTTGTCGATGGTCATGTGGTCGTCATACATTTCATAGTATGTACTCATTGACTTTACATCCAAGCTGTATTTATCTATTAAGCTAATATTGTTTGCCTCAAGGCTAAAGTTGGCACCCTCCAAATCAAAGTCAGAAGCATCTATCTGCATATTTTGCAATAGCATCTTGAAGCAATCCTCACAATTTTTGTCTTCATACCAAAAGCGCCCATTGATAATATCCACCTGACTTACTTCTAAACCAAAAGGTTTAGTGCTTGTAGTATCACCGCTGGAAAACTTGTTTACAAACTTTTGAAAGCCAAACTCTTCATCACCAACCGCCTTAGTCCAATAGAACTTAAGGTTTTCAGCTTCTACACCACGGCTATGGGCTGTATTGGTCAATGAATTAAATCCTCCAAAAAATAACTTTATTTCAGTAGCGTAAGCCAGTGTATCTTTTCTTTCATCTTGAATATAAACTTCGCCAAGCACAAACTGATCTGGAAAAACATATTGAAAACGAGCCAGTTCGATGTCCGTTCCATACTTTTCATTTACCCAGGTAATGGCCTTATTGGCCACAAAAGTTTGCGGACCACTAAAACTTAGGGTCACAGCTAAGGCCAGCAAAATGAAAATAATGCTCAGCCCGATCCACATTACTATTTTTAGTACTCTCTTGATGTTAACTTTGCAAAATGGAAAAATTCATACTTGGCATTGAATCTAGTTGTGATGACACCTCTGCAGCCGTCATTTCCAACACAAAAATTTTGGCAAATGTAACAGCAAATCAGGACATACACCGCGAGTTTGGTGGGGTGGTTCCTGAACTTGCCTCACGTGCACATCAACAAAATATTGTGCCAGTAGTTGACGCTGCTCTAAAAAAGTCTGGAATTTCTTCTAATCAGCTTTCTGCCATTGCGTTTACAAGCGGGCCGGGCCTAATGGGTTCACTACTTGTAGGAACCTCTTTTGCCAAGTCTATGGCAATGGCTTTAGACATCCCACTCATTGAAGTAAACCATATGCAGGCGCACATTCTGGCGCACTTTATAGAAAATAAAGGGATGGAAACCCCGCCTTTTCCCTTTCTATGCCTTACAGTTTCGGGTGGTCACACTCAGATTGTAAAAGTGAAAGACCATTTTGATTACGAACTTTTGGGTGAAACCATTGACGATGCCGCAGGTGAAGCTTTTGATAAAGCCGCAAAAATTATGGGCCTACCCTACCCTGGTGGCCCATTGATTGACAAATATGCCCAGCTGGGTGACGCTTCCAAATTTAGCTTCAACAAGCCTAAAATGGAGGAATACAATTTTAGCTTTAGCGGATTAAAAACCAGCATTCTATACTACTTGCAAAAAGAAGTAAAGACCAACCCAAACTTTGTGGAAGAAAACCTGAATGACCTCTGTGCCTCCATTCAAAGCACCATCATGGAAATTCTTTTTGATAAACTCGAAAAAGCGGCAGCCGACACGGGTATCAAACATATAGCTATAGCTGGTGGCGTTTCCGCAAACTCAGCTTTGCGCAAAGGATTGAAAGAAAGAGAAAATACTTTAAGCTGGAAATCGTATATCCCAAGCTTTGAATTTTGTACCGACAATGGCGCCATGATTGCCGCTTCGGGCTACTTCAAATTTTTAAAACAAAACTTTTCGGAAATTGATGTGTTGGCACAAGCAAGGAAAAAACTGAATGCAGAATAGATTTAACCCTTCGATACATTTCATTCATGCTAAAGCATAATGAAATGCTCCTTTAGACTTGCATGATTAAATTTAGAGTCAAATGGGAAAGGAGAAAGTAAACACGAAACCCTAAACACGAAACCCTAAACTCGAAACCCTAAACACGAAACCCTAAACTCGAAACAAAACTTCAAATATCAAAAAGCAAAAATTCAAAACAGCCACACTGCTAAGCTTTTGGGATTTTGAATTTCCCTTTTTTGAATTTGTTTAGGATTCAGAGTTTAGCATTTAAGATTTCTTGTTTAGGATTTTACCCAATACCTTCGCCCTTTTAAATTTCACTATTTGAAAACAGTCAAAAAGAAAATCACTATTGGTGCTACGGACCATCTGGCTTTGCCCGACTTTGGCATTGATGAAATTGCCTGCAAAATAGATACGGGAGCCTACACTTCTACATTGCACTGCTCACGCGTGCGGATTATTGAAAAAGATGACCAAAGCATCCTGTGCTTCAAACTATATGACCCTAAGTTTGGCATTAGCACCAAAAAAGAATTTAGATACACAGAATTTAAAGAACGGAAAGTGCGCAGCAGTAATGGCGAAATCGATTATCGCTACAGCATTTTTACCACCGTGGTCATTTTTGGAAAAAAAATAAAAACTGAGTTCACATTAAGTTTTCGTGAAAAAATGAAATTCCCCATACTACTGGGAAGGAAGTTTTTGAAAAATCGCTTTATTGTAGACGTTAGCCAGAAAGAACTTAGCCACTCTCAAATAAAATAAAAACACCCTGATGAAAATCGTCATCCTATCGGCCAATAAAGACCTTTACTCTACAAGACGCTTGCTTGAAGCCGCAGAAAAACGCGGCCATACAGCCGAAATAGTAAATCATACCCACGCCTATGTGGTAATAGAAAGTGGCGACCCTAAAGTGTTTTATGGCGACCATGCCATAGAAGATGTAGATGCTATTATTCCGCGCATTGGTGCTTCCGTTACATTTTATGGATCTTCCATTATCCGTCAGTTTGAAATGCAGGGTGTGTTTACCACCCTTAGCTCACTCGCCTTGGTACGTAGCCGCGACAAATTGCGGGCCACTCAAATACTTAGCCGTCACGGTTTGGGTATTCCCAAAACGGCTTTCGCCAAAAGGCCAAGCAATGTGGAGTATCTTATAAAACAAGTTGGCGGGCCTCCGCTTATCGTAAAATTATTGGAGGGCACACAAGGGCTAGGCGTTGTGCTAGCAGAAACCCGAAAGGCTGCCAAATCTGTAATCGAAGCTTTTTACGGACTCAACGCCAACATTTTGGTTCAGGAATTTATTGCTGAAGCTGGCGGTGCCGACCTTAGAACTATTGTGATTGACGGCAAAGTGGTAGCCGCCTTCAAGCGCCAAGGGAAAGAAGGCGAATTTAGAAGTAACCTGCACCGTGGTGGCAGTGGTACTTTGGTAAAACTAACCAAAGATGAAAGAGCCGCAGCTGTGGGCGCAGCTAAAGCTTTGGGGCTAAGCATTGCCGGTGTGGACATGCTGCAAAGCAAGCGTGGGCCGCTTATTTTAGAGGTTAACTCTTCTCCAGGGTTGGAAGGTGTAGAAAAAGCTACAGGTGTAGATGTAGCCAGTAAAATCATCCAATACATTGAGAAGGGAATTACCAAGTCCAATAGCAGCAAAAAAGACAAAATTGGTGTGTAAGTGAACCTGTTTTATACCCCACACATAAAAGACGGAGAAGGCTATCTTACCAAAGAAGAAAGCCACCACGCTACACGCGTATTGCGCATGAGCACTGGTGATAGCCTTTTAGTTACCGATGGTAAGGGAACTATTTATCAGGCTACGCTTACGGCAGCTTCCAAATCGGAAACACGCTTTAGCATACAGGATGTTTACAAGAAGGAAGGCAACCCAAACGGACA
>JAUHWX010000072.1 GCA_030427285.1 Bacteroidia bacterium | reverse complement strand
CTTTTTCACTTAGTTCAGGTTGAAGGAGGGCAACAAACAGGCACGCAGCTAAAATTGCCAAAATAGTATACTTTTTCATAACAGATTGGAGATTAGTATATAGTAGGGGCAAGTTAGTGCCTTCGCTGTCAAAATCTATGGCGAAAAATAAAACAAAGGAATAACCCTATAATCAGGACGGTGTAATTTCCTTAAACTGAAAAAAGGCGAAATCACATTATGCGATTTCACCTTTTTTAGGAATTTCTGAAAGGCACTACACCTTCATTATACTGTTTGTATAAGTCTGGCTTCCAATGTCAATCTTAATTAAATACTGCCCTTTAGGTAGGTGATTTATAGAAATGGTTTCCTTATTCGTATTATCAGCTTCTATATTTTTTTGGAATACCTTTTTCCCTTGCATGGTGAGTATGGTAATGTTCCCTTTTTTTGCTGAAGGATTGGGAATATCAATAGTAAGGTAGCCTTGCGTAGGGTTTGGAAAAACCTCTAATCCGCTTGCATTGCGTATGCTGGCTAATCCAGTATTTTGAGCGGAAAAGCCGTTACTACTAAATATGCCACGGCCAAATGTTCCTGCTATTACTTCATTATCTGAATCGCGCATTTGAAGCATAGAGGTACGCACATTGGCCAAACCCGATGTGCTAGGCGCCCAAATTGGGCTGGCCACGCTAAGGTCAGTAGAGCTCCATACACCTACTTCTGTAGCGAGTATTGCTTCATTGCGATCATTTGGATTGAATAAACACCAGCGAATGGGCATGTCTGGCAGGTTTCCTTCTTTGCTCGTCCAGGTTGCCCCACCATCATTTGTATACCACACAGAGTTTACTCCATAGTTGCTGTAGGTTACCAAAAGTTCGTTTTCTGAGGCACCAATATCTATGCAGCTTATACTACCTGCGGGTAGGCTGCTGGTGGTGATGTTGGTAAGGGTAGGGCTGCTTGCCTCTGCATCGGTTATTTTATAGATCCGACCTGCACCTGTACCTACAAACAATGTGGAGGAGGTAGTTGTGTATGGTGAAACCTTAAAGTGTGTGGCCTGACTTCCTAAGAAAGCTGTGAAATCATCAATGCTATAGTTTCCACCCACATCCGAAATCCTATTTATGGAGCTGGATGTTCGTGCAGAGTAAAGGATGCTCAAATTGTCATCATAATCTGCTGGGTTTATAAAGCTACCTGTGGTGGAGCTGCTCTGCATTCTGGAAAAATTGTTCCCACCATCCGTGGAAAGCCTGTAATTGTTGTATACCGTAGATGTTATTTGGATGTTGGGGTTGTTTTGATCAATAAAGCAGTAGCCGCCATCACCACCACTTACTTCGGTGGTGGCATTTATCCCTGCACTATTAAATTGTTGACTGCCGTTGTCTTGGGTACCTCCTAAAAAGTAATTGCTACCTGAAGTAGGGTGTATCGCACAAGAGTAAAACTGAGTAACGTTGTAGCCCCGGTTTAAATTAGTAAATGAGGGTGTGCTTGCTGTAAGGTTAGTGCTTAGATATACTCCTCCATCATTTCCAATAATAGCCTCGTTTGAAAATCCTGAGCGGAAAATCACAATTTGCTGGTCGGCATGTACTTCGGTATACCCAAAACCTCCATACCAATGTGCTAATTGATCCCATGTATTACCGCCATCGTTGGTCCTAAACGGATCTACTGAGCCTGCCACAACCGTGTTTTCATCATTTGGGTCTACAGTCAATGCGAGGTGTATCCATGCCTGCCCTCTTGAAAAGTCAGTTGATGGTATGTTGGGATCTACATCGTTTGGTTCATTCACATTTACCCATGTAGTGCCGTGGTCAGTAGTTTTTACAATTTCACCAATTTGATTACTTACGGCAATGATGCCATAGACATAGGCCGAATCGCTGGGTGCTGTTGCGATTTTAACTCGCGAACCACTATTATTAGTATATGCAACTGACCAAGTTGTGCCATTATCGCTATACAATATAGTTCCTCCCCCGCGGTTAGAACCACCATTTGCACTATTAATACTTCCTACCCAAATGCGGTTGTCAGCAGCTACCTCGATGTCACTTACAGCATAATTAAAATTTTGGCCAGAAATATTTGGTAAGACTTGTGTAAATGTTTGTCCACCATCTATTGAGCGTTGTAGTCCTTCATTTGGGGTGTTGTGAATTGTGCCAGCATAAGAAACACCACGTAAGCCGGCATATACTACTCCTGTTCCATTTTCATCCCTTACCACCAAGTCATTTACAAAGTAAAAGGTGCTTGTGGCTGGCAGTTGATTCCAGGTATTTCCAGCATCGGTACTTTTCCAAATACCAGCGCCACGAGCACCCGAAACACTTGAGCCCCAGCCTTCTCCTGTTGCTACATAAAAAGTGCTACTGTTGGTGGGATCAGCAGCTATGGCGGTTATAGAAATGTTTTCCCAAAAATCATTTACAGCAGTCCATTGTGATGTGCTGCTGGTTATATCATTATTGTACCACAGGCCACCCGTTGCACCACCTGCCCATACTTTTTTTTGTGCGGGGTCATTGGGGTCAAACATAAGAGCACGTGTGCGCCCACCTACATTACTAGGTCCGCGCTCTACCCATGGGCTTGTTATCGAACCTGGTGTGCCGGGGATAGGATGTTTTTGGGCTTCTTTAATCTGCTTGTAAACATCAAATAATCGCTCGGGAGCCGGACGACCCAAAGCCGGGTCCATAGTCAACAGAAAATCCTGTTCCATGGCCAAGTCTGGTCTATCTTTTTTAGGAATGGCCTGGAGCTGTTTTTGTGTCAATCGCTCTCGAGTGGAATACTTGTGATTGTTGAAGAATTCAGCATACTTCTTGTGGTGATCTTGTTCTGAAAATGAAACTGAAAGACCAACTATTAAAACCGTCAATCCTAGAAATAATATAAACTTCTTCATGAAAAATAAGATTTGAAATTAGGGGAGGAGAGGTTCTTCCTCCTCCACAAAATGTTTTATTTGCACTGAATCGTTTTTTCCTTGACTTGAGAAATAGATGATTGCTTCAAACTCACTTTGGTTAAAAAGTATGGCATCTACGGGCTCTGGATTTGGGTTATCCATACTTGGCTCTATATCAGCATAAAATACGGAGGCAACTATTAGGCTATCGCTTACTGTAGCAGGTACTTCGATTGTGTTTACCACAAACCGATCTATTTGTAGGTCTTCAGGAGTTTCTTTTAACGCAACTTTAAAGAGGATACCTTTTCCTCCACCCGCACCGGGAATATATCTAACGTAGCTGGCTTGGGCGTCACTAAGCTGTTTTTTGCTCAAGTTGATGGATGAAGTACATTGGGTAAAAATGAGTGTGAAAAGCAGCAGTCGGGCCGTCATATATTCAGATTAAATTTGGCCGCCAACCTTTTCTGGTTGGCAGCCGATTATCTTTTTAGTGTTTTACAATTACCTTTTTGCTCACCGCTATATGGGTGCCCTCCAGTCGAAATACGTATACTCCCTGAGGGAAGCTGCTAAGGTCAATTTGCAGGTTGGTGCTCCCTTCAAACTGAATATTTTGCTGATGAATTATTTTGCCTGTAAGGTCACTTACCAATAGAGAAACCGCTACATCTTCATCGTAGTCCATATTTAAATTTACCACATCATTAGCTGGGTTTGGGTATAAGCCAAACTCAAAGCCAACTGGTAATTCTTCAAGACCGATTGAAAAAGAGCTATAGGCACTGCTGCCATAACATCCGTTGGCGTCTAGCACATCTACACGATAATTTCCATTTGATGATGGGGTGAATGTTTTAGCATTTGCACCCGAAATCCAATTTCCGTTTCCATCATACCACTGGTAGCTATTTGCCGTAATGTCACACTCTAAATACCCTGGTTGTATTAATACAATTGGGGTTGGGCTTGTCAAAATATTTACATCAAAAGTTTTGGTGATAATACCGCAAGAACCGGAATTGTAGGTGTAGGTTATAGGGTGCAGCCCGGCACCAAGTGAATCAGGAAAAAGATTGTTGTTGATGACACCGTTTCCAGAGTAAGTTCCACCCCCAGGTACAGCAATATTTAGCGGGCTTGTACCATCGCTTTCACAAAATAGATTGTTGGTAATGGTTATAGCAGGTAGCTCAGAAACTTGAGCCAAGGTACTGCTGGTGTATTTACAACCGTTTACATCCTGGTAGGTATAGCTAATTGTATGCTGACCTGCTCCCGCCACTGCCGGGTTAAAGTTGCTGCCTGATACGCCAGGTCCTGAAAATTGCCCACCAGCCGGGGTAGCCGAAAGCGCGAGTGGAGGATTTGTTTTACACACAGAGTTTACCGGAGTTATATTTAAGGTAACTGGCGTGTACACGTTTATCACAATGGTATCCGAGTAAGCCATTGCTGGGAATGCACAAGGAGCATCTGAAAGCACTGTGGCATAAATTTCATCGCCTGGCAATAGTTGCGAAAAGCTGGTAGAAGCGATAGCTGTCTTTCCAATATTCACATTGTTTAAATACCAGGTATATTCAGGGTTAGGCCCCGGGTTAGCTACAGTAGCCGAAAGATTTAAAGTATCATTGGTACACACAAAATTGCCCGTGTAGTCAAGCGAAATTGAAACCGAATCAGCAGCTAAAACCTGGATATAGCTCGTTTTGCTAATAGAATCGCTGCCAATGGCGTTGCTGGTTTTTAGTTTTACCGAGTAAGATCCGGCTTGGGTAAATCTAATTTTTGGATTTTGGTCGCTTGACGTAATAGTGGTAGGTCCGTTAAATGTCCACTCCCAAGTGTTGGCTGATCCATAAGTTTGATCATTGAAAACTACAGTGTCTAAAGCACATGAAGATTGTACCGAGCTGAAGTCTGGACTTGGCGCTAAGGTTGGATTTCCTTCAATTACCACATTGTCTAAATAGATGTCGTTGCCACCGTTATTTACAGCAACAAATTTCACTCTTACACCTTCTTGTCCTGCAAAAGCAGAAAGATTTACCGTAAGGCAGTTTGGCGCTGTAGCGGAATGGCACCACTCGGTAGCGGTAGGGTTAAACTTCGCTGAAACTCCAGGCGTTGTTTGGAAGTTTCCAGTTCCATCTTCACCTCTTGCAGATAGTAATGTCCAGTTGTCTGAACAACCTGTAGACGCATAAATCAATAAGCTGTCGGTAGTATTGGTAGGGGTTCCGCTGTAGGCGTAATCATAGGCCATCCATGCAGAATCATGCCCGCTTAAATCTAAAGCTGGTGAAATGAGTTCAAAATCGGCAGTGCTGGTGCTGGAAAATAAATTAGCCCTAAAAGCCATTCCCTGAGACGAGGAAACATTTTCCCAGCCCATTTCTGCAGGGTCATAATCCCAGTGTTTTACATCTTCTAAATCTGAAAAATCCACAGAATAAGAAATGGGTAAACCACCTGCGGCAATCGCATTTTGATAATACACAGAATCGCCACCGATACTATTTCCTACGCTAAGGCTTATGTTATAAATGTCTTTTTGTGTAAATACCACCTCGGGGTTTTCAGAAGTAGCCGAAGTACCATTTACATAAGTGAAAGTAGAGGGTGTGATATTCCAGCTGAATTGATCAGGGGAATATTGAGAGTTGTGCGTAAGGATTATGGTGTCATTCACACACACGTTTGGAGAAAAATCGGCTTTTGCTATGGGCGCCACCAAAGCACTATATACCGGAGATTCCCATACTCCACGGCCATAAGTAGCAGCTCTTAGTTTGTTGTTGATATAATTTATTTCCAATTCATTAACGATCACATTGGGCAAGTTAAAGTTGAAAGAAACCCAGTTTGGATTCGTGTCATCTTTGTAAAACACACCTAAATCAGTGCCGATATATACACTGTGTACAGCATTATTCTCTATCACCACACAGTTTACAGGTATGTTTGGCAGGCCTGTGGAAATGTTACTAAAAGTCGCACCGCCATCTTTAGATTCATAAACTTTATCAGTAGCTACATAACCACTTTTGGTTACCACAATATGATCTGGAGAGTCATGCGCTGCGGCAATTCCAGTTACAGCACGTGAGCCACCAAAGTTCATATAGGTCCAGCTTGTACCATGATTTATGCTTTTCCAGGCATTGCTTCCATTGGCCATAAAAACCACATTGGTATGCTGAGGTGCTATAGCCAGCACATCTACATTACCACCACCAGAAACACCGGAAGAATTTAGAGAGGTAAAGGAAGCTCCCCCGTTAAAAGATCTCCACACATTGCTAAATCCTGCGTAAAGAGTATCAGGATGGTGAGGGTCCATTGAGAATGGAGTTACCCAATTTCCATTTCCGGAAGGGGGCAGATTAAAAGGTGCTCTAAAGCTACTTCCTCCGTTTGTAGATTTAGCAAAATCACCATAATAAACGGAAACATAAATTGTATTTGGATCTTTGGTATCGATGGCGCAATCCATGCCATCACCACCGTATACATCGGCCCAGCCATTTGACCTGCGAAGATGAGTACCATTGTCTTGGGCTCCTCCCAATATGCCAATAGTGTCGGATAGAGAATTTGAAAATTTATAATACTGTGTAATATTGATGCCATCATTGAGGGCATCCCAATTGAATTTGTTGTCAGTGTCGCGATATACTCCACCATCTGTTCCTGCATACAGGTTTCCTGTGGTTGGGTTGTATTCCAAATCGTGAACATCAGCGTGCACATAGGGTGCTCCGCCACCACCATACCAATGAGCAGCCAAGTTCCAGGAAGTCCCTCCATTTTTGCTGGTCCAAATGTTTACACCTCCTACAAATAATTCATCTTTATCAGTAGGATTTATGGCTAAGGCTAAATCATACCAAGCCTGGCCACCAGCATCCATACCGTCTGTTCTCCACCCCAAAAGGTTAGGTGTGCTTGCCTGTAATGTCCAGGTAGTTCCGGCATCTGTAGAGCGGTACACGCCTCCAAAACCGTTGGCATTGTTGCCATAAAGGGCGTATACATAATTACTGTCATCAGGTGTTACGGCAAGTTCTATCCTGCGGGCATTGCTCAGAGGTAAAACGGGTGAAGAAGCCTGCGTCCAATTCTGACCATTGTCCGTGCTTTTAAAAATTCTGCACGAGCCACTATTAAGCGAACTAACATAAAGCACATTGGGATTGCCCGGCATTTGTACTATTTCATTGTGGCTACCTAATTTTACTGAAGTCCAGGTTGCACCTGCGTCAGTACTTCTAAAGATACCTGTGTAGGTGGAAGCCAAAATTATACTCGGGCTATTTGGATGGATATATAAATCAGTGATACGGGTTTGCTGGGTAATGCTGTGGGTGAGCCCGGTTTGAGCCCAGGTGGTTCCACCATCGGTAGATTTTAAAACACCATAACTATAGGTGTCTCCAGCGTCACGGTCGCCAGTGGCGATATACATTATGTTGCTATTGGTAGGATGAATAGCGATATCGCTAATCCCAAGGTTGGTCAGTTTATCGGTATTGGTAGTCCAGTTTTGGCCACCATCAATACTTTTCCAAAGGCCACCGGCAGGAGTTCCAATCCAAACGATGTTGGAGTTTTGAGGGTCAAAAACTACACGGTTTACTCTTCCGATACCGCCAAGGCTGGGGCCGTTAAATGGTCCAACAGGTTTCCATTGACCAAGGTCGGTGGCTGCATTGTTGCCAAAAACCCAGTTGTAAGCAGCGGTGGTAATTTCTGCAGATGGTCTTTCTCCTTCAGGAAAAACGCGTGGCTCCATGAAGGCTTCCCAGCGCTTGAACTGCTTCCAGCCTTTGCCTTTTTCAATTTCTTTACCTTCCCAGTATTGCTCAAAGCTTTGCTGTACGGTATAGAAATTTACAGATGGGTCATTCATTTGCTCTACCCAGTCCGTAGAATTTTGGGCAGAAATAGGGGCAGTAGCAAGTAGCATAGCTAGCGCCAGTAGGGAAAATCGAATCATAAAAATGGGTTATCCTTTCAAAAAATAGGGTTTCTCTCTTTGGGTTGGTTGTGTGGCCAAACACCAAAAGCCGCTAAATATAATGATTTTCAACCTGTAAGAATTGTCAGATGAATTACACTCTGGATAAAAAGCACCGTTTTAGTTAAACTCAATCAGCTTTCTGCGGTAAACTGAGAAGAGTTTTGATTTGGATATAAACCCAAAATACTTCCCATTATCCACCACCGGTAAGTTCCATGCGCCAGTATCCTGAAATTTTTTCATCACCTGATTCATATCCTCAGATTTTTCGATGAGCACAGGAGGAGGGCTCATAAGTTGCGAAACCGTAGTGGTGGTATACACGCTTTGGTCAAACATTAGGTGACGGAAATCATCGAGGGTAAGTACTCCTACTAGCTCTTGCTCCTTGTTTACTACGGGGAACATATTTCTCCGGCTTGTGGCTACTACTTTTACCAAATCGCCAAGCTGCATTTCGGGATGTACTGGCTTAAAATTGGTTTCCACAATTTTCTCAAGGCTCAATAAAGTAAGAATGGCGTGATCCTTATCATGCGTAAGCACATCCCCTTTTTGTGCCAGCTGCTCGGTGTATATGGAGTGTGGTGTGATGCTGCGCGTTACCAAAAATGAAATTGCTGATACAAGCATTAGCGGTACAAATAATTCATAACCACCCGTAATTTCAGCAATCATAAATATGGCTGTAAGTGGAGCATGAAGTACTCCGGCCATAAGCCCCGCCATACCTACCAAGGTGAAGTTGCTGGTAGGAATATTCACAAAGTTTAAGCGATTGACAAAACTGCTAAACACAAAGCCAAGAGAGGAGCCGATAAAAAGAGCAGGGGCAAAAACTCCACCAACACCACCCGCACCCATAGTAAAACTGGTGGCAAATACTTTGAATAAAACCAGCCCCAATAAAACCAGCAAAATAATCCAATTGTCTTCGATGTAATCGTACAAAATACTGCCTTCAATTACAGCTTGCACATTCCCGTTAAGGAGATGATTTATGGTTTCATAACCTTCGCCATAAAGCGGTGGAATAAGAAATATTAATGATCCTAAAAGTAAACCTCCCACCAGCACCCTAGTGGTAGTGCTTTTAAATTTGTTGAAGTATGTTTCTACCGTAAAATATATTTTATGAAAATATACTGATGCAAAGGCGGCAAACACACCTAGTAGTAAGTAGAAAGGAACATCGGCTACGTTAAAGGGCTCGATATATTTGTAATGAAATAAATAATCATTTCCCTGAAGGAAAATAGAAGTAACCGCCCCCGAGGCTGATGCCATGAGCAATGGGATGAGCGAACTGAAAGTAAGATCGAGGCTGAATATTTCGATAGTAAAGATGATGGCCGCAATAGGCGCATTAAAGATGGCGGCAATTGCTCCGGCTGTGGAGCAGCTTATCATCAAAATTCGAGACTTAAAATTGAGGTGAAACAGTTTACCCAGGTTTGACCCTATGGCCGAGCCGGTGCTTACAGCCGGACCTTCCAATCCTACAGAACCACCAAAACCTACTGTAAAAATACTGGTGATAAATGAGCCATACATGCGGTAGCCCCGCATAAAACCCTGCTTTCTGGAGATGGCAAAAAGGGTGCTTGGTACACCTTCACCAACATTGTGTTTTATGAGCTTTTTTATCAATACCGTAATAACGATACCGATAACCGGAAACACAAAGTAATACGGGTTGTAATACTTTGTGAAAAAGCCAGATTGCAGCAGGTGCTGTATAAAGTGTGTGGTATTTTTTAGGGCCACCGAAACCAAACCGGTAAAAAAACCAATAAAAATACTGAGGATCAATACAAATCGCTGCTGAGGGATGTGCTTGGCACGCCATTTCAGAAACTTAACCAGCGGTGTATTGATTGTTTCGGGCATTTTTAGTTTTTCTCTGCTAGGCGAATGTCAAGGCTCAATTCAGCCAACTGAGATTTATCAAGTGCTGCCGGAGCATCAATCATCAAATCTCTACCTGCATTATTTTTAGGGAAAGCTATGAAATCTCTGATAGTTTCTTTACCTCCTAAAATAGCGGTCAATCGGTCAAAACCAAATGCGATACCACCGTGTGGAGGAGCACCGTATTCAAAGGCATCCATCAAGAATCCAAATTGTGCCTTAGCTTCTTCATCGCTAAAGCCTAAAAATTTGAACATCTTATTTTGAAGCTCTTTGTTGTGAATACGAATAGACCCACCGCCTATTTCGTTTCCATTAAGAACCAAATCATAAGCATTGGCGCGAACTGCCGCTGGATCAGTTTCTAAAAGAGGCAAGTCTTTTGGGTAAGGAGCGGTAAACGGGTGGTGCATAGCATACCATCGTTGAGTGTCTTCATCCCATTCTAAAAGTGGAAAATCGAGTACCCAAAGTGGAGCAAATACTTTCGGGTCACGAAGACCTTCTTCTTCAGCAATGTGAAGACGAAGATCGTTTAGAGCTTTGCGAGTTTTATCTGCTGGCCCGGCCATAATAAGCATTAGGTCGCCTGGCTTAGCGCCAAAAGCAGTAGCCCATTTTTCCAATTGCTCTGGGCCGTAAAATTTGTCTACTGAAGATTTCAAAGTTCCATCTTCATTGTATTTGCAATACACCAATCCTGTTGCCCCAACTTGTGGACGTTTTACATAATTGATAAGCGCGTCAATTTGCTTGCGGCTATATTTTGCAAGGCCTTCTCCGTTTATCCCAACTACCAATTCGGCATCGTCAAATACTTTAAAGTCCTGGCCTTTTACGGTTTCGTTTAATTCTACAAACTCCATCGCAAAACGAATATCCGGCTTGTCGCTGCCATACTTTTTCATGGCTTCATTATAGCTCATGCGAGGAATGTCGCCTACTTCATTTCCGGTGATTTCTTTGATGAGGTGTTTGGTCAATCCTTCAAAAGTGGAAAGGATGTCTTCACGCTCCACAAATGACATTTCGCAGTCAATCTGCGTAAATTCCGGCTGACGGTCAGCACGCAAATCTTCATCGCGGAAGCATTTTACAATCTGATAATACTTATCAATTCCACCTACCATAAGCAATTGCTTAAAGGTTTGTGGCGACTGTGGAAGGGCGTAAAACTGACCTTCATTCATACGTGAAGGCACTACAAAATCACGAGCACCTTCAGGTGTTGATTTTATTAAAAAAGGAGTTTCTACATCTACAAAACCAAGTTTGCTGAGGTAGTTTCTCACTTCAAGATTTACACGATTTCTAAGCAATAAATTTTCGCGAACCGGATTTCTTCTAAGGTCCAGATAACGGTACTTCATGCGTAGTTCTTCGCCACCATCGGTTTCATCCTCTATAGTAAAGGGAGGCGTTTTGGCTGCATTCAGTACTTCAAGTTTTTCAACTTGAATTTCAATCTCACCGGTAGACATATTGGCGTTTTTAGAACTACGCTCAATTACTTTTCCAGTGATGGATATTACAAATTCACGACCCAGCTTGCGTGCATCTTCAATTAGGGCGTGGTCCCACTCCTCATTAAAAGCCAATTGAGTAATACCATAACGATCTCTTAGATCGATGAAAGTCATTCCGCCAAGGTTGCGCACGCGCTGTACCCATCCGGCAAGGCTTACTGTTTCATCTAACTTGCTAATATTGAGTTCTCCGCAGGTGTGAGTTCTGTACATCTGTAAATCCGATTTTTTGAAGGTGGCGAAATTACAAACAATAAGGGGTAAAGTATATTTGCGGGCGGTAAAATTGTGTTGAGAGTTTAGACCACAGTCAATAGTCCATAGATGGCTACCTGCATTGTGAAATCTTTTGATAATCTGTGGACTGCGGACTACCGACTAAAAAACTAAAGGAATGGAAATAGAAGTATACAACGATGAATATTTTATGAAGCAGGCTATGCGCGAAGCAGAGCTGGCTTATGCCGAAGATGAGGTTCCTGTGGGAGCAATCATTACGGTAAATAAAAAGATAATTGGAAGAGGGCACAACCTTACAGAAAGACTGGTGGACGTAACTGCTCATGCGGAAATACAAGCTATTACAGCGGCTAGCGGTTATTTGGGTGCAAAGTATCTTAAAGAATGCACACTGTATGTTACTCTCGAGCCTTGCCCCATGTGTGCCGGGGCTTTGTTTTGGTCGCAGATTGGAAGGATTGTGTATGCAGCTAAAGATGAAAAGCGCGGATTTCTAGCCAACGGTGGACGATTGCATAAAACTACTTTGCTGGAAGGTGGACTTATGGAAAAAGAGGCATCAAGTTTGCTTAAGACGTATTTCGCTTCAAAGCGACTGTAGAATCATTCAAAGGCATACAAGGATAATTTAACAATTTGTTCACTTGTAAGACTTTGTAAATTAGGATATAATACTTACTTTTGAAATCAAATTCTTACAATAGTGTCAATACATAATCAAAACGTAAAATATGCACTAAGAACCGTTATAGCAATAATGGTGGTAGTGGCTGTGGTAGATGTGATAATTGCGAATACATCGGGTAGCCTTGGTGCCTTCTTCAAAGGATATTCCGCGGTTATATTTCCAGTAATGGTAGTGGCCACGTATGCTTATTTAGGCATTCCGATTTTTAATTTTGATAGTGACTCAGAGGTGCTGCATATTCAAAGTCACTTTGCTTTGGGTCGTCTTTTCGGTAAAGAACTATATGTTCCAAAAGCCAATATTGTGAGTTTTTCTATAGATCGTAAAAGAATTAGAAAACGTCTTACCATTCGATACATTAAGAATGGGCATGAATTTTCAGAAAAGTTTGGAATTAGCCTTTTAGGCAATAAAAAAATTGAAGAGCTGGCCCGTCAGGTAGAATTAATACAATCTACCAAAGACACCCAAAGCGGTACACATCTCTTTATATAATAATAGCGGTTAGTTTAGGTTTAGGATAGGCTCGGTGTTCGCATCGAGCCTTTCTTGTTTTAAATGGAGTTTGATTTATATTTTGTCATGGTTTTCCAACTGCTAAATTTAAAGAATGGAAAACTCCGCCAAAATATACGCAGACCTTAACAATATAGCCCCGCGCTAAAGCACAGGGCTATTGACAAATCATCCTGCCGAATTTGGGGTGAGAAAAGATTAGATTACTTTCTTCTTGTAAGCCTTGACTTTATTTTAAGGGATGAGCAGTATGGCCAATTTCTAATTTACCATAGTTTTAAACTACACTTACATCATTGATATTGATGGCAGTTGTGAAAGTGATTAGTAACTTTGCATAAAATTTAGAATATGTATCCAGAAGACCTTATAGCTCCAATGCGCGAAGATTTGACCAGCGCAGGACTTAAAGAGACCAAGACTTCAGCAGATGTTGAAGCAAGCATAAAACAAGACGGAACCACTTTGGTGGTGATAAATTCAGTGTGTGGATGTGCAGCAGCAAATGCTCGCCCAGCTGTAAAAATGGCTGCGACCCACAGCAAAACTCCAGATAGAATGATTACCGCTTTTGCTGGTAATGATGTGGAAGCTGTGAATACCGCTCGCTCACTTATGGCTCCATTTCCTCCATCATCGCCAAGTATGGCTTTGTTCAAAAACGGAGAATTGGTACACATGATTGAAAGACATCACATTGAAGGTCGTCCGGCTGAAATGATTGCTGACAACCTAAAGCAAGCTTTTGACGAGTTTTGTTAGGAAGCTGAAAAGCTAAAGTATAAAGCCCCGCTCCGAAATACATCGGAGCGGGGCTTTTTCTTTTTATGGATTTTGCTTAAAAAGGATAGCCAATGGCAAAGTTCCAGATGAGGTTATCCCTTCGCCATGACTTTCGGCCAAAGGCAAAATCCTGTTGCCAGTGTGTGCCACCTTCCTCATAGGGGAATCTTAGAGGTGTGGCAACATCTAATCTTATTATCAAGAAATCGATATCTAACCGGATGCCGTAACCTACTCCTATACCAATTTCCTGGTTCCAGCTTCCGCTGAACTGACCACCGGGCAAAGCCGGGTTGTCGTTCCATAACCACACATTCCCGGCATCCACAAACACAGCTCCTTTTAACAAACTTACCAAGGGATGCCTAAGCTCCATATTTGCCTCCAGCTTAATGTCTCCTGATTGGTCAAAAAAGGAGATAGAACTGCTGGCTTCGGGCGGGTTGTAACTTC
>JAUHWX010000304.1 GCA_030427285.1 Bacteroidia bacterium | reverse complement strand
CATCAGCAAGGGGGTTTGGGATTTTGGCGATGGAAATGCAGCCAACAGCATCTCGGCTTCACACACTTATGCAGCCTACGGCACTTACTATGTGTGCTATGATGCTACCGATGTTTGCGGTTATACCGCTCAAGTGTGTGATAGCGTAGTAGTTCAAAAAATAGGTTTGAGCGAAATTCCAAAACCAACTCAAATATCACTTTACCCAAACCCTACATCCGGAATTCTGACGATAAAAAGTGAAATCCAAAAAAGGCCAAAACTGCTGATAACCGACCTGAGTGGGAGAATCATAATCCAAAAGGAATTAACAGCTGATAAAAGCTGGCAGGTAGATTTGAGCCACCTAGCTCCGGGCTATTACATTTTGCATTTAGATGAGTTTTCTACAAAGATTGTGAAGCTGTAAATTTGGTTTTCCAAAAAAGAACTTATGCAATCTAAAGCCAGTACTCCCGAGCAATATCTAGCTGAATTACCTGAAGACCGCAAAGAACCTATGAATAAGTTGCGGCAAGTAATTACCGATAACCTTCCCCCTGATTTTACAGAGTGCATGAATTATGGAATGCTTGGTTATGTAGTTCCACATTCGGTATACCCTTCGGGCTATCATTGCGATACCAAATTGCCGCTGCCCTTTATGAATTTGGCTTCGCAAAAAAACTTTATAGCCGTATACCATATGGGTATATACGCCAACCCTGAATTGATGGAGTGGTTTACAACCGAATACGCCAAGCGAGTAAAAGGCAAACTGGATATGGGCAAAAGCTGTGTGAGGCTAAAAAAGATGGATCAGATACCTTATGATTTATTTGGTGAGCTGGCGAGTAAAATGACTGCCCAGCAGTGGATTGATGTTTATGAAGCGGCCTTTAAAAATAAATAGTGGAAAAGCTAAAAACTCTTAGTATCACAGATGTTCCGGAGATAATGACTCTGGTGCAAGAGCTTAATAAAAAGGACTCTCTGGAAGTACAACAATCTCGTCTTGAGCGCATGTTTAGTTATCCGAATTACCGCTGTTTTGGCTGGCAAGACGGCAATGAGCTGGTAGCAGTAAGTGGAACTTGGACTACCGAAAGAATCTATAGTGGTAAGCAATTGGAAATCGACCATTTTGTGGTAAACCCGAAACTACGTTCAAAGGGAATCGGGGAGGGTTTTCTAAACGAAATTGAAAAATGGGCCTTAGAAAATGACTGCCTTAAAATAGAGCTGAACGCTTATGTTAATAATACTGGCGCCCAGAAATTTTACCTTAACAAAGGGTATCGAATTTTAGGATTTCATTTTCAGAAAGACTTAACAAAGCGCTAATTAAAAGTTAAAAGTCCGCCTCGCGGCCAACCTCTTTCATTTTATTTCGTCAATTAGGCACACTAAAACTTATAAAATGAAAAAAATACTTACCCTTTTCCTGGCCATTCCTTTGGTTATTTCGGCCCAAACCTACACCAACATTGCCTCCGACAAAACAGGAGATGACCACTCTTTTGGCATGGATGCTAAAGCATTGAGTTTTAGATTAAACTCAACCAACGATACCTTTTTTGTAAAAATTGATCACTACAATACCAGAGGTGCAGATTTTGGTTACGCCCTAGCGCTTGACACAAATAATGACCCCACAGATGGTACTGCTATTCCACAGGCCAACTTGAAAAGTCAAACGCCAAATACTTCTATGAAATACGACATTATGTTGTATGGATATCAAAATAGTGTGTTTCCTGGTGTGTATACTGAAAGTTATGTGAATGGCGTCTCGAGCAATTTCGTTTTTACATTAGATACTACTGACTCTAAAAGTGTGGTATTCGCTATCCCGGTGTTCCAAATTAGTAGTGCCGCTATTATAAATATGCTGGCCTTTACCGGATCATTTGATATTTCGCCAGCAGGTGCAGGCCCTAGTGATGTTATGCCTGATTCGAATTACGGGACAGCAATTCCGGCCACCGTTTCGCTTGAAGAACTTAGACACACGGTGCAGATATTCCCCAACCCAGCGGCAAACAGTATCCAGCTAAATTATGATGGCACAATACGCATAATAGACCTTGCCGGAAAAACTTGGTTGAGCCAAGTCAGCCAATCACACGAGCCGATTGATATTAGTCAACTTCCTGCGGGAAGCTATCTACTGCTAGACGAAACAGGAGTGCGCCTAGGTCAATTCCAAAAGGACTAAAATCTAAGCCCCAGCGAATAATTTGCTGGGGCTTTTTCTTCCAAACTATGATGGTAAAGGGATAACCTGCCAAGGCCGCTATTGATTCTAAGCGCCTATTGATAGAAAGGGTGAAAGATGATAATGTGAAGGAGGTAGCTTCTACGGATATACAGGCTTCGATACAACCTCCCTTTGGTCGGTTACTCAGCCTGACAACGATTTGGATAACGTGTCCAATGTCACCCTGAGTTATTTCTTTGGCGAAAAAGCCAAAAGAAAAAGTATCGAAGGGTGAAAAACAAAGCTCATACTATTAGGCTTCTACAAAGTTGCTCCCTTTGGATGGTCATTCAGCCATACAGCGTATTGATTTAGGAAGTAGCCTCCACCACTATTGCTTCTTCTTCCAATTTAGCGGCATTGCTCTCATCCACTTTGCGGATAGGTTTTAATACCAAGAACAAGGCAATAGTCATAAGGATTCCACCAAAGAAAAAAGCTGCACCAGGAAACTCTACAGGGGCATCATCTTGTGTAAAGCTGTAGAAAATATAAGTCATCAGGGGTGGCCCTACCACACTAGTAAGGCTTACCAAGCTTGTAAGTGCTCCTTGCAGTTTTCCCTGTTCG
>JAUHWX010000071.1 GCA_030427285.1 Bacteroidia bacterium | reverse complement strand
AATGGCATAGCTAACAAAATGAGCGCCTTTCTGTTTTACACTTAGTAAGTTTTTAATTGAATACTATGCACACCCTAGAACCTCACTATTTATGGCGTCACCTGTACTTGGCAGCTGAAGATATACGTTCACCATTTTATGGCTACCAAAACAGCGAGGTGTATTTTACGGATAGGATTTATGACCATATCATCCATCCACAGTGGGATAATTTTGGAGCGGAAACTGTATTTATAAAGCAGCTTTACGCGGATTATGAAGAAGGATATACCATTTTGGAATTTATGGGGGAATGGAATGATGTGCTCCACAATGATATAATGACGCTAAAGCGTGATGTGATAGAACCAATGCTGGAACAAGGGCTAAATAAGTTTATCCTTTTAGGTGAAAACCTATTGAACTTTCATGCTGATGAAACTGATTATTATGAAGAATGGGCAGATGAGGTAGAGGAAGGTTGGATCGCCTTGGTGAACTTTCGTCAGCATGTATTGGATGAAATAAGTAACTACAATTTAGATCACTACCTGGTTTCTGGCGGAGAGCTTGATGACTTGGAATGGCACCGCTGGAGCCCTAAAAAGATGTTTCAGAAAATAAATGGGATAATTAGTAGGAGACTAGGATAAAAGCTTTTCAATCACCAGTTTGTCCAGCGGAAGCTCAATGCCTTGCTCTTTTAATTTTTCCAATGGACACCAATACAAAATTTGATCTTCGTCTCTTATTAAAGTTTCGTTGTGGTCTGGATTGTCAATTTTAATTTTGTCAATCTCTTCCGTTTCCACCAAATAGTAAACACATATTACTTGCTTTGGAGGGGTGTGAAATACGGATTTCACATAATTTTCGCTGGTGTAAAAGTGTTCTGCTTTAGAGAGGGAAATATCAACTTCTTCCCTAAACTCTCGATGCAGACAATCCATTATTCCCTCACCAAATTCCAATCCACCCCCGGGAAACTTGGTAAAAATTTCTCCCAATATATTTTCACGCGAAAGCAAAAGTTGATTGTTGTGAATGAGTAATCCATAAACACGAATGGTGAAGGCGGTAGGAAGCATTTTTTATTGATGATTTCTGATTTACCCTTCGACTACGCTCCGGGTGACTTTCGGATCAGTATTTAGAGTTTAGAATTTCGCTTTTAGAATTTCAGGCTTTCTTCGCTCTCGCCATTTCTCTTTTTCCGGGAGGTCCGGGTATTTTTTCCACTTCAAAACCTGCGGCTTTCATGGTTCGTCTTACGTCACCCTTTACACAATAAGTAACCAAGGTTCCGCCTGGTTTTAAAGAAGTATACATGTGCTCAAAAACTTCAATTGTCCAGAGGTCAGGCTGGGCAGAAGGAGCAAAAGCGTCAAAATAAATTAAGTCATATTCTTCTTTGGTGGTGTAGGTTTTTATGTCGGTTTCAAATTTGCGTAAGCTAAAAAAGTCAGTCACTTCGATTTTTTCATCCCACTTTATTTGATGCAAATCGGTAAGAATTCTTTTGGCTTCTCGTGTATCCAGAAGTTCTCCATAATTGAGCATTAGCATTTCATCCATGCTCAATGGATATTTTTCCAATGCAGTATAATCTACTTTTAGATTAAGTTTTTTTGCTTCAAAATAGGTGAGGAGCGCATTGAGAGCAGTGCCAAAACCTATTTCTAAAATATGGACAGGCTTAGCTGTGTTTTCAAATAAACGAAAGCCAGCATCTATAAATACATGCATAGATTCTTGCATGGCACCGTGCATAGAGTGATAATGTTGCTCTAAGCCAGGGACATATAGTGTAGAAGAGTTGTCGTTTGTTTTTACGATTTCCCTATTCATCCATTTTTATTTTCATCTTTCTGATTTTTGGCAAGGGCCCTTGGCAGTAGATTTGGTGGCAGCTGGCACAGGTCATCACCATTTCATTGTAGGCAATTTTGGCCTGCTTTTTATCCGTTGCTTCGGTAATCTTTTTCATATTCACCAAGTACTGCTCAGCATATACATTAAAGGCAGCGGTATCGCTTATCATGCCTTTGCTGGCAATGGCAGTATGTATATTGTAAAAGTCTTCAGGAAAAGATTCAGGAATCTCACCATTTTCAATTTGAGTCTTCAGCGCCAGATTTTCCTCATACATTTCTCTCATTAGGATAGCTAATTCACTCTCCTCATACATTTCCAATTCCTTTGATTGACTTTCAGTATCTGCCTTTTTTTCAGTCTCAGATGTTTGGTTGCAACCAACAAAAAAGGATGCCCCAATGAGGCATCCTAGTATGATTATTTTACGCATGTTTTACGATTTTGGCTTAATGATAACACCAGTGGCAACATAAGTAATGCCTACTTCAGGCTCATTTATAGCGGCAATTTCCTCTTCAGATTTTCCAGCATCATGAGCCAGATGCTTTAGGTGATCTACGTCAATAGTATCAGTTATTGCATAACCTTCAATAATGGCGGTTTCTCCATCAAGATTCTTAGGAACGAAAAATCCATAATCCTTAAAGGTCACATGCATTTCTTTATCGCTGCCTAAATCCATTTTCATCCAGCAACCTTTTACGGTGCAGGAAGAGTTAATTGTACCTTCAACTTTTGCAGAAACAGAATCATTTCCTTGCATTTTGGTCAAAAGTTCAGATGGGGAAATGGCTCCTTCAGCAGAAATGGTATCTCCATATATCTGATAATCAACTTGTACAATTTCTTCTGCATCATCGGTTTTTACCTCCGCTTGGTTTGTAGTATTATTGCAGGCGCTTAGAAGGGCAATGCTTAGAAACAAAAAGGCAACTTTTCTCATTTGAATTTACTAAATTTTAGGAGTCCAAATATACAAATCCCTTTGTGTAGTCTCTTAAACTTATTGCATCGATATGAAAATTACTAGAATAGATAAATCTCGAATAGATCAGGCAGATCTAGAAAATCCTGTATTTGGAACACAGTTTAGCGATCATATGCTGGTATGCAAGTATAAAGATGGGAAATGGGGAGAACCGGAGATAAAGCCTTATGGAAAGATGGAGTTTACCCCTGCGTTGCACACCTTGCATTATGGCCAGGCTCTATTTGAAGGGCAAAAGGCTTACTATATGAGTGATGGTACTATCGGTATTTTTCGCCCTGAAATGAATGCAAAACGTTTAAATCATTCAGCCAAAAGGATGTTCATGCCTCAGTTTCCTGAAGATATGTTTGTGGACGGTTTGAAACAATTGGTGGAAATTGACAGGGCATGGGTTCCCAAGAAAGAAGGATACTCACTATACCTGCGTCCATTTATGTTTGGTAGCTCAGAGTTTGTGGCTGCTCGTCCATCAGAAGAGTATATATTTTGTGTAGTGATGAGCCCTGTGGGACCTTACTATGCTGGCGAGGTGAAAGTAAAAGTAGAAGAAACGTATACGCGTAGTGCTTCTGGTGGAGTTGGTTCTACCAAATGTGCCGGAAACTATGGTGGAGCTTTTTTTGCCACCGACCAAGCTCGTAAAGAAGGTTATACTCAGGTTATTTGGACAGATCATAAAAATCATGAGCTTATCGAAGAATCAGGTACTATGAATGTGGGTTTTGTGATAGGTGATACATTTATCACTCCCCCATTGAGCGACCGTATTTTGGCGGGTATTACGCGTGATAGCATTCTTACCTTGCTTAGAGATACGGATATTATTAAAAATGTAGAAGAGCGCCCCATAAAAGTTGAGGAGGTAATAGAAGCGGCTAAGGCCGGAACGCTCAAGGAAGTTTTTGGAATGGGAACAGCAGCCGTTGTTAGCCAAATTTCGTTAATAGGTTTTAGAGGAACTGACTATAAAATTGAAACCCCTAAGGATGGTTATGCAATGAAGATTAAAAAAGCTCTTACAGCTATTCGCATGGGAGATGCTGATGATAAATATAATTGGATGGTGAGGTTGTAGGATAAAACTTCCATAACTAATTAATAAAGCCCTCAAGCTCATTGAGGGCTTTTTTGTGTCCTATAGGAGAAGGTGAATTCGTAGTATTACAAAGTCGTATAACTAAAACTAATATTTATGAAAAAGCTCTTAACCACTGTACTACTTCTAGGATCTCTGGGAATGTTATCAGGGCAGTACCATTGGATTAGCAACGGTAGATTCTACAAGGTGCCTGATACAACACTATCCGCTACATTTCTGAACTTTCAAAAGGATTTAAACATCGGTGAGACTGTTCAATATCATTGGGACTTTGGAGACGGTACTTCAGTTTCATACTCAGGATATCAAAGAGTGGTGAACCATATATACAGCTCTCAAGGCTGGCATACAGTAAAGTGGACACAAACAATATTAGATATCCGCCAGGATACCCTCAAGAACACAGTCTTTGTAGATAGTATTCCTGTTGGGTTTATAAATAATGTATTTGGATGTGATATAGATATATCTGTTCCAGATACCATTAATTATTTTAGAACAATTCATGTGGAGGATGAAAGTGATACCTGTCAAATGCCATCAAGATTGGCACAAGAACTGTTGTTTATTTACAATGATTACGGTGTGAATATCTCCTATACTTCTCCACGAAACCAGTGGATACCTTACGGTGGATTGGGATACTGGGCTGAGAAGGCAGGACAAAATCGTGTATTGTTGATAAAGCGTTATGTTAATGATAGTACAGGCGAGGTGTTGTCAGAAAATATAGGAAGTAAGGAGTTTTATATTGATCCTGATATAGATGCGTGGTCGAGTATTGCTTCTATTCAAAGTACTACTACAAAGGGAAAAGTGAGTTTTACCCCTTCTTATGGTGCCCCAGGTTTTGATCCAAACATTCACAAGGAACATTTTTTATGGAGTTTTGGATCTGGTACATCTGATACATCCAAATTACCTACACATACTTTTTCCAATTCGGGTAAGTATGTTATAAAGTTGCAATATTCTATTGAAGATACCGCTTCCGGCAAAACAGTAGGATTAGGCTTGAGTTATGATACCGTGGTGATTGCCGCAAGCAATGAGTGCCATGCAGGTTTTGAGTTTGAGCCACACTGGGCTAATGTCAATAACATAGAATTCAAAAACACCAGTCAAAATCTGTATTCAGCTGGTACTACAGAAGATTTTTTTGAGTGGGATTTTGGTAATGGCGTGCAATCCACAGATCGTGAACCATCCCATACTTATTACAAGGATGGAACATATGTAGTAAAGTTAATTCACAGTGTAGGTGATGCACAATACAATACTCTATGCTCGGATACTATCACGAAAATAGTTACTATAGGAAGTGGTTGTCATGCTTCTTTTGTTTTAGATTCAGTTGCAAGTACGGGCAACAATTTAAATGTTTTTAACACTTCAAATCCAAAAAATGTGGCTGGCACTGCGGTTTCGTATACTTGGGATTTTGGTGATGGAATTAGCTCAAATCTACCACACCCCACTCACACATACGCGACCAATGGTCCTTTTAACTTATGTCTTACCATTAGCACAATAGACAGTCAGAATAATACATGCACAGATGTTTATTGTAAATCTGTAGGTATAGACAGTGTTGGAAACGTGATTTATAAAGGTTCAGGCTTCACACTGAATGTTCTTGATCCAGCAGCTACAGTGGGGCAAAAAGAATATGAGGTACTGGATATAAAGGTATATCCTAATCCAGCTTCTAAATATGTGAATGTGGAGGGGCTAAAAGAAGGAGCTGAGTGGAGACTGTATAATATTCAAGGAGCGCAAGTTGCAAATGGATATCTGAAATCAGGTGATTCCAACATAGATTTTGGAAACAAAAAGCAAGGCTTGTACGTATTGACACTGAAAAGTGGAAATACTGTAAAAAGTGTGAAACTGAGTATAAATTAGTGATTATAGACTATCGTATGAAGAGGTCGGTTCTATTTTTGAGCCGGCCTTTTTTTATTTTTATTAGTGTAAAGTTTATTTTACATTTGGTAAAGCAAACTTTACATTATGAAAACAAAATTTTTAATTTCTAACCAGTTTAAAACGTATGGCTGGATAATTTTCTTAATCGCACTAGCCGCTGGGGTATTACAATTTTTTGGTGGTTTTGAACCCAATTGGTTGAACTGGAAAGTGCCAGCACTCCTATATTCGGATTGGAATCTAAATGGAGAAAAAGCTCACTGGAGTATCATTACTATGGTTGAAAACAATGTCGCTGATGAGGTATGTGCATCATTGTTGCTAATTGGTGGTCTACTGTTGGTTTTTGCAAGAGAGAAGGATGAAGATGAGATGATTATGAAAATAAGGCTAGAGTCAATGCTCTGGTCTGCTCGTTTCAATGGTTTTTTCCTATTAGTATGTGTGCTCTTTATTTATGACATCACCTTTTTTTATGTCATGGTTTTTAATTTGTTCCTACTCTTTGTGCTATTCATTATACGGTTTCATTTGGTGCTGCGCAATTTTAGAATGGACACTGAATGAAAAACACAGTTAAGAAACATAGATTGCTAGCAGAGATGACTCAAAGTGATTTGGCAGAAGCTATTTCTGTGAGTCGCCAAACAATTCATGCAATTGAGTCGGGGAAGTATGTGCCTTCAACTGAGCTAGCTCTAAAGTTGGCCAAATGTTTTGGGACAAGTGTAGAGGGCTTATTTCAGTTGGAGGACAATTAAAAAGCCGCCCCAGTTTCCCGGAGCGGTTCAAATGTTAAACCTTAAACTTTAGATTTTCAATTAAATGGAAAACGCCTTCTTCACCTGATCAACATAATCCAATTTTTCCCAAGTAAATAGCTCTACTTCCATATTCACAGTTTCGCCATTGGTTCCTGTAAAGGATTTTTGAACGGTTTTGTTTTCACGGCCCATGTGTCCATAAGCTGAAGTTTCTGAGTACATCGGGTTACGCAATTTTAAGCGCTGCTCAATGATTCCGGGGCGCATATCAAATATTTCGCTCACCTTTTTGGCAATCTCGCCATCGGTCATATTTACTTTAGCGGTACCGTAAGTGTCTACAAAAATACCCATGGGCTCTACTACTCCAATGGCGTAAGATACCTGTACCAAAATCTGATCCGCTACACCTGCCGCAATCATATTTTTAGCAATGTGACGAGTGGCATAGGCTGCAGAGCGGTCTACCTTACTAGGATCTTTACCTGAAAAGGCGCCACCACCGTGAGCTCCTTTTCCACCGTAAGTGTCTACAATAATTTTACGACCAGTGAGGCCAGCGTCACCATGAGGGCCTCCAATTACAAACTTACCAGTTGGGTTGATGTGATATTTGATATCATCAGTAAATAGCTTTTGAAGCTCTGGCTTCAATTGTGCTATTACACGAGGAATTAGGATCTCAACAATATCCTTCTTGATTTTGGCCAACATGGTAGGTTCATCGGCAAAATCATCATGCTGAGTAGAAACTACAATATCAGTAATGCGCTGAGGCACATTGTCATCAGAATACTCTATGGTAACCTGAGATTTTGCATCAGGACGGAGGTAAGTAATGTCAGTGCTTTCTCTACGCATGGCGGCCAGTTCCTGAAGCATTTTGTGGCTCAGGTCAAGCGCCAAAGGCATGTAATTTTCAGTTTCGTTAGTAGCATAGCCAAACATCATTCCCTGGTCACCAGCTCCTTGCTCTTCTGGAGTTCCGCGGTCTACGCCTTGGTTGATATCTGGCGATTGCTCATGAAGTGCAGAAAGTACACCACAGCTGTCTGCTGAAAACATATAAGCACCTTTAGTATATCCGATTTTGCGGATTACGTCACGGGCTACAGTTTGAACATCAACGTAAGCTTTGGATTTTATTTCGCCAGCAAGTACAACCTGGCCTGTGGTTACTAATGTTTCACAAGCGACTTTAGAATCTTTATCAAAAGCCAAAAAATGGTCAATGATGGCATCCGAAATTTGATCCGAAATTTTGTCTGGGTGTCCTTCAGAAACAGACTCTGAAGTAAATAAATACGCCATTATAAATCTTTAAAATATTAAAATCTATTGAGGCGCGAAAAGGAGGGGATTATGCTAAAAGCACTGTTTTTAGCATTTTTTTATGTGGTTGCAATCAGCCCAAATCTTTCCACGCAAGCGGCAAATGTATAATAATTATTGAATTATAATTTTTCTTAAAAAAGGAAAATTGCCATAAATAACTTTGGTAGGAATTATCCTAACATTCTTCTGAAAAGGTTGGTAATGCTTGGGTAAAGTGTATATCTTCGGTATTTAAATCTAAATTTTGATAAGCATGAGCAAGGTATATGACTTGTACCAGGATGTGTGTGGTTTTGTAGGCAAAGCTGCCTTATACACAAAGCACCCAAAAGGATTGGTAGATCAAATAATGGCCTGTAATAGTGTCTATAAATTCACTTTTCCGCTAAGGCGAGATGATGGATCCTATGAGGTAATCGAAGGTTTTAGGGTTCAGCACTCTCATCACAAATCTCCTGTAAAGGGCGGTATACGCTATAGTATGCAAGTAGAGGAAAGTGAAGTAAAAGGACTGGCTGCTTTGATGAGTTATAAATGTGCCTTGGTAGAAGTACCATTTGGAGGAGCCAAAGGGGGAGTGAAAATAGACAGAAAGCGCTACAGTGAAAATGAGCTGGAGCGCATTACCAGAAGATACACCGCAGAGCTTATTAAGAAAAATTTCATAGGTCCGGCTATTGATGTTCCAGCGCCAGATTATGGTACTGGTGCCAAGGAAATGGCCTGGATCGCTGATACCTACTCCGCCTTTACTCCGGAGTCTATCAATGCTTTGGGCTGTGTTACAGGAAAACCCTTGTCTCAATCTGGTATTGAGGGACGAACTGAAGCCACGGGTAAAGGTGTTTGCATCGGATTAAGGGAGGCTTGTGATAGATTGGAGGATATGAATAGGATTGGCCTGGAGAGAGGCCTTGCAGGCAAAAAGATTATAGTTCAAGGGCTTGGTAATGTAGGTTTTTATGCCGCAAAATTTTTGCAAGAAGAAGGTGCCATTGTAATAGGAGTGGCCGAATACAACGGTGGTGTTTACAATGAAAAAGGAATAGATATACCTGCATTGCAGGCACATCGAATTGAAAGCGGATCCTTAAAAGATTTCCCCGGTGCAAAAAATATCGAGAATTCTATCACTATGTTGGAAATGGAGTGTGATATTCTGGTGCCGGCTGCTTTAGAAAACCAAATAACTGCTGAAAATGCAGCGCGTATAAAGGCCAAGGTAATTGGAGAAGCTGCAAACGGACCAATAAGCAGGGAGGCAGAAAAAATGCTTGTGGAAGCTGGTAAATTTATAATCCCAGATATTTATCTAAATGCTGGAGGGGTTACGGTTAGTTATTTTGAGTGGTTAAAAAACTTGAGCCGTGTGAGTTTTGGTAAGATCGATAAGCGCTATGATATGCTGGACAATCTGAGAATTGTAGAAGCTATTGAAAAAGCAAGTGGTGTAGAGTTGAGTGATGATGTAAAACGAACCATCGTAAAAGGCGCCAGTGAAGAAGATCTTGTGATGAGTGGTCTTGAAGATACCATGGTAAATTCATATGAAGGACTGAGAAGAACACAAAATGATTACAATGTACCGGATATGCGCACGGCTGCCTTTGTAAATTCTCTTGATAAAATAGCCATTAGCTATATGGATTTAGGCATTTTTCCATAAAGAATTTGTAAAGACATATTTTACAGAAGGCTGCATCCATTGGGGCAGCCTTCTGCTTTTTTGATACTTTTCTTAAAATTTTTGGAACCTCTGGTGAGCCGCCTTATCTAGCTCTTCACGATGACTGGGGTGGGCAATACTTATGAGAAGTTTGGCGCGTTCCCTTAAGTTTTTACCATATAAATTTACAATACCATACTCGGTAGCAATGTAATGCACATGTGCACGAGTGGTAACTACTCCAGCTCCTGGTTTTAATATCGAGGCTATTTTTGATTCTCCCCTTGAGGTAATCGATGGCAGAGCTATAATTGGTTTTCCACCTTGCGATAGCGAAGCACCTCGTACAAAATCCATTTGCCCCCCAACTCCTGAGTACATCATTGTTCCAATAGAATCAGCACTTACCTGGCCGGTTATGTCTACTTCAATTGCACTATTTATAGTTGTCATTTTAGGAAGTTTCCTTATTACTTTGGTGTCATTTACATATTGAATGTCGAGAATCCGAACCATTGGATTATCATCTACAAAATCATAAAGGTTACGACTACCAATAAGAAAGCCTGAAACAAGAGTACCTGGGTGGATGGTTTTTTGAGAGTTGTTTATAACACCACTTTCTACAAGCGGAATTACCCCATCCGAGAACATCTCGGTGTGAACACCAAGATTTTTGTGATTGCCCAAGCAGCTCAGCACGGCATCTGGTATAGAGCCAATACCCATTTGTAAAGTAGCTCCATCCTCGATTATACCAGCAATATGCTGGCCTATCTTTTTCTCTACTTCCGTTAATTGGGCTGGAGCATGTTCAGGAAGTTCTGTCTCCATTACCACATATTCGTCAATATCACTAATGTGAATAAATCCATCACCATGTGTTCTTGGCATTCTTGGGTTAACCTGGGCAATTACTAAATCTGATTTTTCAATTGCGGCACGGGTAGCATCTACAGAAACACCTAGGCTGCAAAACCCTTTGGCATCGGGGGGAGAGACCTGTATCAAGGCAACATCCAGAGGTAGAATGCCACTCCTGAACATGATAGGCACTTCACTCAAAAAACAAGGGATGAAATTCACTCGTCCTTCATTTACGGCTTTTCTGCAATTGGCTCCAATGAATAATGCATTTACAGTAAAGGTGTCTTGATATTGCTCTTCGGTATAAGGAGCCGGACCTTCTGTATGTAACTGATAAATGGTGATGTCTGACAACTCACCTGCTCTTTGAACAAGAGCTTCTACCAAGGGTTTGGGAGCAGCAGCAGCGGTGTGTATAAAAATGTGTTGTCCGGACTTTATTTTGGAAACGGCTTCCAGGGCTGAGTTATGTTTCATGGTGTTTAATTTCAGGCAAACTTATAGAGCTTCACTAAGGTGAAAAATGAGATTTAACAGCTTTTAAAAGATTGAAAGGTAATAATAGATACACGGTTTTATTAATTAACCCGTACCTGCCGAAAGAAGCAAAAAGTAAAGTTTGGTTTTTAAAAAGCTGTCAGCTACATTTGTCACTGACTTATCCAGAAAGACTGAGGGAATGGGCCCTATGACGTCTTAGCAACCCGGACTGGCCGGGTGCTAATTCCTACTCCAATAAAGATCGCAAGGTCTGGAGATAGATAAAGTGAGTTCGTAAAACAATCCTTTATAAATACATCTGGTAAGTCATAGCTTAAAGATTAAACTATGACAAAATCACTATTGGCCGATGAGGCCAAAAAACGAATTCTTGTGTTGGATGGTGCCATGGGTACTATGATACAAGGGTATAAACTTACCGAGGCCGATTATCGTGGTGAGCGATTTAAAGATTATCCAAGTGACCTTAAGGGAAACAATGATCTTTTATCCATTACCCAACCTGATATCATTAAAGCTATCCACGCCAAGTACCTAGAGGCGGGTGCAGACCTTATAGAAACAAACACGTTCAATAGCACGCGCATTTCCATGGCTGATTATGACATGGAGGATTTGGTGCCTGAAATCAACTTAAAGGCTGCTCAAATTGCTCGTGAAGTAGCAGATGAATTCACCGCCAAGGAGCCGCATAAACCTCGTTTTGTAATAGGCTCTATGGGGCCAACTAACAAGACGGCAAGCCTTTCTCCGGATGTAAACAATCCTGGCTATAGAGCTATTGATTATGATACGCTAGTAAGAGATTATAAGGAACAAGCTTTGGCCCTGATAGAAGGCGGGGTGGATGCTTTGATGGTAGAAACGGTGTTTGACACGCTCAATGCGAAAGCTGCTTTGTATGGCATTATGGAGCTTTATGATGAGATTGGAAAAGAATTACCCATCATGGTTTCGGGAACTATAACTGATGCCAGTGGAAGAACACTTTCGGGACAAACTACTGAGGCTTTTCTTATTAGTATCGAGCATGCGCCTTTGCTTTCTGTTGGTCTCAACTGTGCCTTAGGAGCGGATCAGCTGCGACCTTATTTACAAATACTTTCTAGAGAATCCTCATTCATGGTGAGTGCACACCCCAATGCTGGTTTGCCCAATGCTTTTGGTGAGTATGATGAAACTCCAGAAAAAATGGCAGCTCAGATAAAAGAGTATCTCGATATGGGATTGATCAATATTATTGGCGGATGTTGTGGTACAGGGCCGGAGCATATTCGTGCGATTGCGGAACTCGCTCAGAAGTATCAACCGCGTAAGTTGGAAGTCGGAAGTCCGAAGACGGAAGAATTAAGCCATTGATATGGAGAAGATGAAGTTTGAGAACCTTGTAGCTTGGCAAAAAGCTCAGGATCTCACAGCGGCAATTAGTGAAACTAGGGCACAATTTCCAGTAGAGGAGAGATATGTTTTATCCTCTCAAATACAGAGGGCCGCTGATTCAATTGCGTTGAATATTGCTGAAGGGTCAACTGGTCAAACCAATAAGGTTTTTAGGAATTTTTTCCCCTATCCAATTCGTTCAGGTATTGAGGTAATCGCTTGTTTACACATTGCGATGAGACGAAAAATCCTCAGCGAGGAAAGCTTTTCTAAACTTTATGAGCTTACTCAAGAGGTGCTGAAGATTACTACAGGACTTAGAAATTCTATCAAAGATGAATAAGGTAAGCGAGTTTTCTGCGGACTACGGACTTCTAACTATGGACTATACAACATGAAACTATCAGGATTAGAACCATTAATAACTACCGCTCAATCCAATTTTATAAATATTGGAGAGCGGACAAATGTTACCGGATCGCGCAAATTTTTGCGATTGATCAAAGAAGAAAAATATGATGAAGCACTTGATGTAGCTCGTGATCAAGTAGAGGGCGGGGCTCAGGTGATTGACATTAATATGGATGAAGGTATGCTTGATGGAAAGTATGCTATGACCAAGTTTTTGCACCTCATTGCTGCCGAGCCGGATATTTCTCGAGTGCCAGTAATGATTGATTCTTCAAAATGGGAAATCATAGAAGCGGGACTGAAATGTGTGCAGGGAAAAGCGATTGTAAATTCAATAAGCCTAAAAGGTGGAGAAGCTGAATTTTTAGCGCAAGCGAAAAAAGTAAGGCGCTATGGTGCGGCTGTAATTGTAATGGCTTTTGATGAAGATGGACAAGCGGATACCTACCAGCGTAGAATTGAAATTTGTGAACGTTCATATAAGTTACTTGTAGAAAAAGTAAACTTCCCTAAGGAGGATATAATTTTTGATCCAAACATATTTCCCGTGGCAACGGGTATTGAGGAGCACCGCAGAAATGCGCTTGACTTTTTTGAAGCTACCAAATGGATTAAGGAAAACTTGCCTGGAGCGAAAGTGAGCGGAGGGGTAAGCAATGTATCGTTTAGCTTTCGCGGAAATCAATCGGTGAGAGAGGCCATGCATGCTGCATTTTTGTATCACGGGGTGCAGAATGGGATGGATATGGGTATTGTAAACCCGTCCTTATTGGAAGTTTATGCTGAGGTTCCAAAGGACCTAATGGAAAGGGTAGAGGATGTGCTACTTGACAGAAGGGATGACGCCACGGAAAGACTGTTGGACTTTGCTGAAAACTTTGTAGGTGAAGCTAAAACCCGTGAAAAGGATTTGGCTTGGCGCGAAGAATCGGTCGGGAAACGGATAGAGCATGCCTTGGTAAAAGGGATTGTAGATTTTATAGAGGTAGATTCGGAAGAGGCACGTAAAAAATTTGCTACACCACTGGAGGTGATAGAAGGCCCATTGATGGACGGAATGAATGTGGTGGGTGATTTGTTTGGCTCTGGTAAAATGTTTTTGCCTCAAGTGGTAAAATCCGCTAGAGTGATGAAAAAAGCTGTGGCTTATTTGCAGCCATATTTAGAAGCTGAGAAAGCTAAGAATAAGGACACAAGTAAAAAAGGAAAAATTCTATTGGCCACCGTAAAAGGTGATGTACATGATATTGGGAAAAACATAGTGGGAGTTGTTCTAGCGTGCAACAACTTTGATATTGTGGATCTTGGTGTAATGGTGCCGCTTGAGAAAATTTTAGAGAAAGCCCTTGAAGAAGATGTGGATGCAATTGGCCTGAGCGGATTGATTACACCATCCCTTGATGAAATGATTTATGTGGCTCAGGAAATGGAGCGCAAGAAGATGACT
>JAUHWX010000303.1 GCA_030427285.1 Bacteroidia bacterium | reverse complement strand
TAGCCTGGATTAAAGAAACCTTTAAGGACGAGCCCAAAATAGAAGCCGATACTTACAGCGGGCTAACTGTAAAATACTGCAAAGAAAAAGGCGCAAACTTTATTCTTCGTGGGCTTCGCAATCCTGCCGATTTTGAGTTTGAAAAAGCTGTTGCCCAAACTAACCGAAAGCTGGAACCCAGCCTTGAAACTGTTTTTCTTTTAACTTCATCTGGTTTATCGAGCATCAGCTCAAGCATCGTTCGTGATGTGCTTAGGCATGATGGTGATTACTCGCAGTTTGTGCCAAAGGCGGTGAAGGTTTAATCTTCGCTTATTTCCATTTCGTAAATCTTTCCTTACTTTCAATAAACCTTTTTTCCCTGTGTTACGTATTTGATAGTATAATGAGAGACTCGGATGTGGGCATTATGTCTGTTTCCCCTTCTCTGGTTTTATTCAATCAATTTGATAATCAAAAAAATGACACACATGAAATCTCTAAAATTTTTAGCGCTAAGCGCCTGCATGGCAACCTTTTTTATAACCACCGGTTGCGAAGAGGATGATGACAACCAAACAACCAACCCAACCGCAAAGAAGGAGGCAGCCGTTTATGCTTCAAGTAACACTGATAAGAAAATTTCGAAAACTGAATTTTCGGAAGATGAAGATGGACAGAACGAGACCAATGAAATGAGTACCTACGATGTGGAATATGAAGATGCTGATGGTATTTATTACGACTCTGAAGAAGACGTTCTTTACCAAAATGACCGTAGTAATAATCAGCTACGCGCTTATACGAGCTTTTCAGCTGAAACTGAAGGATCAACCATTCAAGCTTCCTTGAGTACAGATGCTTCAGCGGTGATAGGTGCTTTGAGCCCACTTCAAAATGGACGTGAAATTGCCAAAAGTGGTAATAAGATTGTGATTGCTCAAAGTCCGGCTGGAGCGGGTGTTGTAAGCTCTTTCTACATTTACACCAAAACCAATGACAGCCTTTATTTGTCAAACATTTACATCTCTCCTGTTTTGCTTTGGGGAATACAACTTGAAGGAAATACCATGTATGCCGTAGAGGACCAATCTAATAATGTTGTGGTATTTAATGACTTTTTCAATAAGGGTATTGCAGCTGCCATCACTGCAGATATGACCGTTTCTATCGAAGGTCTTGTTCGTACACATGGTATCAATTATGATGCAGATGCAGATGTGATGGTACTTACCGATATAGGTGATGCCAGCTCTGATAATGACGGTGCCTTTACTGTAATTACTGACTGGAGCTCAAAAATGAATACTGCCGGAAATGGTGGTATGATTGCTTTGAGCAACCAAATTCGTGTAGAAGATTCTGACGGAATGCTGGGTAACCCTGTAGACTGCGCTTATGATAGCCGTACCGACAAAGTATATATCGCAGAGCGTGCCAATGCTGGCGGTCGTATTATGGCTTATGATGTGCCAAGCAATAGTGGAAGTGAAAGTGCTTCTTACAACACCCAATTTAGTGGCGCATCAGCAGTTTATCTGCATAAAAAATAAGACGTTGCGAAACATTTGAATTTCTCAAAAGCCGCTTCGAAGAATTTCGGGGCGGCTTTTTTTGTGTGGTATTACTTGAGATGCTACGGCATAATCGCTATTATTTGTAGTTTGTACCAAAAGCTGTGAGGGTCTAGACCTCTTTTTCGAACAGAAGGAGTCTAATCCATATTTAAAGAATAACCATGAATAAAAGACTCCTCCTAATTTTTGCATCCTTCGTTGCTTTACTTAGCCCTATTTCCGCCCAAGTGCAGGAAGCATTTCTTCAGCCCAAAACCTTCTCGGCCAGTGAAACAGTTTGCTCACTTGGCGATAGAATTTATCTAAACCTTGCAACAGATGGGATCTTTGAAACTTACCCTTTGCATCAGTCTATTGTAAAATTAGATTTACAACTTAATGTGCTTGACAGTCTAAATGTAAACGTTGCGCTAAGTATTCCTTCCGGTCATTATCTATACTGTCCAAAACTTAGGCAAACGGGCAATAATGAACTCACCGCTGTTTTTACTGAGATAGATGAAGATTCTGTAAACACCACTCAACAAATATATTTTAGAACACACGTTCTTCAGTTTGATACCAACTTAGTGGTAAAAAATAATTTTACCATTGGAGATACCGCTGATGTTGTTCGATTTGTAGAAGTAAAAAAACACAATGACAGCCTTTACTTCCTAGGGTTTAGATACAGCACATTCAACAAAAAATTTTATCAGCAAGTAGTAAAAACCAATAGAGATGGTAGCTCACAAAGTTTGTACGAATTTCATGATTCCATTTTTGGCTATAATTACTTCTTTAATCACATTGAATGGTATGAGGATAAAATTCTTATAGGCATGGATGCAAATTTTGGTGGACTTCCAAACATAGGGGTGTTTTCGAAGCAATTTAACCTAATCCACAAGACCAGTTCATATTTACCTACTGATAGTAACAATTTGAAGACTTGGTCGGGATTTTTTATCCCCCAAGACAGCAAACCGCCTATTACAATTGGTACCTCAGCAACTGCAGCATATTCTCCCGGAACTAGTTTTAATATGGCCGTAAGCCATCTGGATAGTAATTTGAATTTATCGCAGCTGGATACTTTTAAATTTTCGGGCAAAGATTATAGATACTACAGCAATCCACGGCCATGGTTTGATGGATTTGATTACCATACCACAGATAGTGTATTGCTTGTAATGGCTGGTCAAATGATGGATCCTATGTTTTATAACCAATCCGACTCCAACGACATTTACATCTACAATTACAACGGAACTACCCACCAGCTCAACTGGA
>JAUHWX010000302.1 GCA_030427285.1 Bacteroidia bacterium | reverse complement strand
CCATTAGGGAAACTCATATCAACAACATAATCATTGCTGTCCACAGGTATCAATTGACTGCTCCATGTGTTTCCAAAATCCAATGTTTCAAAAAGTTTTTTGGCACCACCGTCATCACCAATGGCATATATTCTGCCATCAGCCATCTCCGCTATCGTAAAAATCAAAGAAGTATCAGCAAGTGGAACTATGTTCCATCCATTACCCTGATTGCTTCTTACCTGCCCCTTTTCTCCAAATAAAATACCATTGCCTGTGGCACTAATAGCAAAATCCGTGAAACCTTGATAACCTAAGGTGTCGCTATGTACAACTTGCCAGGTAGAGCCACCATCAATAGTTTCATAAAGTCGGTTGAGATAAGCAGAGGTTTGCACGTAAGTGCGGCCCAGCAAGTAGCCACGCTGAGGGCTCACAAACTCTATTTTGCTAAAACTTTCCAGGGGAGCAGATAATGAGAATGTGTCTAAAGTAGCCCCACCATCCTTTGAATGAACCATCATGTAATCACCCACAGCATAAAATTCATTTGGGCTCACCACCTCAACATCATAAAATACCCCACCCGAAATATTGCCATATACTGAGTCCCAGTTTAATCCACCATCTATGGTTTTCATAATGCTATTGGCATAATATTTATTGAAAGGAAACCATGCTCCTCCCACCGCATAACCCACGCTGTCATTAGCAAAATCAATATCATACATATAGCTATCAAAAGCTATTGAAACCGTATCCCAGCTCAATCCGCCATCTGTAGTTCGCCTTAAAGTTGCCCAGTCATTGTATGCAAATCCAGTATCAGGATTTACAAAGTGCAGGCACTGAAAACCTCCGTTGCTGATAGAATCTACAAGCTGCCATTGTGAAAATGAAGACAAGCTGAGCATACATGAAATAGCAAGAAGTAAGTATTTATTTTTCATAAGGAAAGGAATTGTGTGATAGTGTGGTCTCTACCATATAATCGTTTAAAACCATGTATGGGTTGGGTTTAGTAAAAAATAAAGGCTCTTCACTTTTTACGAAGAGCCTTCAAATTTAAGCTTACTTACCGCCACCATGACCCGAGCCAACTTCAGAGATTATTTTATCAAACAACTCCTGACTCATCAATTGTGGTGTGTATTCAATATTAAATTCCATTTTCAGAAACTTATTATAGGCTCTCAAGTGATTTTCACTACCGCTTTTAAGGGTTTCATATAAATCCTTAATATCTGCTGTTTCGGCTATCTTAATTCCTTCCATCAGATCAAGAATATCCATCTCCTCTATATATGCGGCTATGTAGCAAGAGTGAACCCCATCTGATATTCCTTTAGCCAGCCATTCATTATAGCTCTGCTGGTATCCGGCATTTTCAAAAATCCCATGCCCAAGGTTGGGGCGGGTGATGTCATACTGCTTAAGGATATCATCAACATACCCCATATGCTTTGCTTCAGCCTCAGTGTGATGAGAAAAAGGTTTGTACCCATGCTCATCGTAAAACTCTGAATACAAATCATGGGCTAGTTTTTCTTCTTCATACAGTTTGACCAAATGAGATTTCTGGGTTTCGCTTAACACCACATCAGTGGTGATATCGTCTTGTTTATCGTCCTTGCTGCAAGAAGTAAATCCTACTCCAAGAACTAATACTGTCAAAAATGTGCTTATTATTTTCATGGCGTTTATTATTTGATTTACCTAAAGATCGACCTTAATCGCCATATATTCAGTAACCTATGTTACCTTGAGCATTTACCCCTAATCATCTTTGCTTCTGAGGTGGGCCTGTACTATCCTCAATTTTCCAAAAGTGTATTTACCCTCTTGCTCCTTAAAAACATCGTTAAGGCTTTGGTGAATATTATTCCCAAAAGCAGCGGTGATTTCCTTCAAATCAGAAGCACCAATCACCTCATGTACTTCTATCTCCCCTTCGGTAATACCTTTAGCCAAATGTCCCTCAATGGTGCTAACTGCCATTTCGCGCTTCTCGGCAATTTCATCTGGCGTAAGTCCGCCTTTTACCATTTCATAGGTTATTTTAAATGTCTCGCCTTTGGGCTTTTTGGCTTTGCTTTTTCGCCCTGACTTGGTACTTAAGTTTTTGGGATTATCCTTGAGGTAAGTTTGCGTGGCTTGCTGTAAATCTTCCCTCAGTTTTTTACGCTCAGCTTCAACTTTATCCAACTGAGTAATCTCCTCATCATTTAGCATGCACTCGCACAGTCGGCTTACTTTAAGCAAATCTGTGATTGTCACCATAATCAACTGATCAATTTCTTCCAGCAGATTTACATAGGCTTTGGTACGCGAAAGCTGACTCACCTCTCCAATATGTATCAACAGCTCCCTTGCTCTCGATTTTAAAAAGCCTAAATAATACTCCCGGCCTTTTATCAGCCTTTGCTTTAATCTTTCAGTCTCTTCGCGATGAAGCAAGCCCGCCAACTGGCCTCTAAATTTTCTCGTATTATCTTCTTCCGCTGCAAAGGCTTCACGCAAATTATTTAGAGCTGTTTTCATTTCCTCATCCTCAAAGTCAAGCTTGCCCGCCATCTTGCTTTGTGTGTATTCCACTTGCTTCAAAATTGGTTCAAACGAAAAAGTATTGCCAAGCATTTCAAACAAATACCTCTTCCGTTCACCTTGTAATCTTGTATTTAAATCATCAGCTGCACGTGCGGTCGAAAAGCTTACGACCTGCGCATCACTGCTTATTACCGAAGATGAAATTTTGGTGCGAAGAATTAAACCATCCAATGAGCGAAGACGTGAAAGCGCAACATACACCTGCCCCGGAGCAAAGGCTTGCCCCACATCTATCACAGCCTTATCA
>JAUHWX010000070.1 GCA_030427285.1 Bacteroidia bacterium | reverse complement strand
AAAAGAAATAGCCACTGACTCCAGGTAAGGCAGGTTGTTTCCCTTCTCATCTTTTTCAAAATATTCGGCATTCTTGCGGAGAACCAATTTTTCATTTTCAGCCCAAATCTTAAAGTAAAATGGCCCCGTGCCCACCGGCTTTTCGCGAAAACTATTTCCATAATAGTTTACCGCTTCCTCGGGCACTACCGAACAATACTTCATGGAGAGAATTCCCAAAAAAGGTGGAAATGGCTGCTTCATGTAAATGACAAAGGTGGAGTCATCAGGCGCATCAAAAGTGAGCACATTGGCAAACACCCAACTCCCGGGTGCGGCAAGGTAGGTGGACTGCACACGCTCAAAACTGTATTTAAAATCTTCGGCTACAACTCTGCGCTGCTCCTCATTTTCAAAACATTCATTGTCATGAAAAAGCACATCATCACGCAAGTGAAAAGTATAAGTCATGCCGCTATCGCTAATTTCCCAACTTTTGGCAATACATGGCTGCACTTTAAGGTCATCATCCATTTGCACCAATCCATTAAATAGCTGATTGACCGCCCAAATGTTAGCCTGATTACGGGAAAAAGCAGGGTCTAAAGAAGTGATACCCGCAGCTTCGTTGTACCGAAAAATAAGGGAGTCATCATATTGCTTTTGAGGAGAGCAAGCCAGCAAGAGGAATAGAAAGGAAAACAGGGTGTATCGCATGGGGCAAACTTATATCAATTTTGTTTTAAAACCTTTCCTTTTGAACTTCCTTCCGTTCATTTTGGCTTGACCCAAAACGAACCAAAAGTCAAGAAGGTTTCAAGGAAATTTCTGGTTTCGTTCCTCCACCAGAATCGCTAGAATAATTCGCTTCATGCGTTGCCTTCCTTCGTCAGGCCGCAATTTCGCTCAATTCTTCGCTATTTCTGCGAAACCTTCATCCCCTTCCAAAAGTGTATTTAACTTTTGCATTTAACTCTCACATATAGTTACGAATTGCTACGCTAGAACATCCCCGAATTTATCTCGATTTGTGCTCATATATTTTTTGGCAAAAGGACATACAGGCACAATCTTCATCCCTTTGCTACTGGCATGTTTGGCCGCAGCATCTACCAATTTTGAAGCCGCTCCTTTGCCTTGCAACTCTTTCCCAACTTCTGTATGTTGAATCACCAGCCGGCCAGAACCAAAGAGAATATAATCAAGCTTGCCTATACGTTCTTCACCTTGGCCAGCAATAAAAAACTCTCCTGCATTTGATTTTTGCTCATGCTGTATTTCTATTTCCATTAGATAAGTTTTAGTGCCTTTACTTTATTGACAATCGTCTGCGCCATCTTCTGGTTGCTCTCTATTGTCCAGCCCGCAATGTGTGGACTTAAAATTACGTTTTCGGCTTCAATCAAATATTGGAAGGCTGCCGGCATATTTTGTCCCCCTTTGGAGGGGGTGGCCGAAGGTCGGGGGCGGACTTCAACAAACATATCCTCAAAAGAAGCTTTTTCGTATTCCAACACGTCCAGACAAGCGCCCAATACTTTTCCGCTTTTTAAGGCATCTACCAAGTCTGCTGTTTTTACCGATTTACCACGGGCTGTGTTTACCAAGTAAAAGGGTTTTGCAAAAGCATTGATAAAATCCGAATTCACCATACCCAGCGTTTCCTCTGACTGTGGAATATGAAGGCTCACTATATCCGCATATTTTTGTAAATCGGTTAAGCTTGTTTCCTCAACATACACATTTCCAAAACCTGATTTGTACTTGTCATAAGCCAGTACTTTGCATCCAAAGCCCTGTAGCTTTTCCGCGAAAGCGGAACCCATATAGCCATAACCGATAATGCCCACGGTTTTTCCCTGAATCTCCAGTCCTCGATTAGCCTCACGTCTCCATTGGCCGTTCCGCACTTCAGCATCAGCTCTTTTCAAATTATTAAAAAGCATGAGCAGCATGCCTATTGCATGTTCGCCCACAGCATCTCTATTTCCTTCAGGTGCCTTTATGAGGTTTATGTTTTTGCTTTCCGCAAAAGGAATATCAATATTTTCCATCCCCGCTCCCACTCGGGCAATAAACCTGAGCGAGGTTCCACATTCGATAAAGGTCTTGTCCACAGGAAAACGACTGCGAATAACCATTCCTTCATAGTTGGGAAGCTTGGCCATTATTTCTGCTTTTGAAGACTTGTAATCTTCTTCCAGCTCAAAACCCAAACCACGCAACCCATCGGTAAGAATAGGATCTACAGTATCAATAATTAAAACTTTCATTTTCTTGCTTTAGAATAAAATGAGTTCACGATTACTTACTTTCAGTACGTGCGTCATCATCAGGCTTTTGTTCCTTATCCTTTGCTGCTGCCCTCTCTTTTACTGCCGCTTCATGCTTCTTCATGTCCTCCGTTTTTATACTTCCATTTACAGGTGGTGTAGTGTCTGGCCCCTCGCGCATGGCCCGGTAATGAGGAGACATAATTTCAACCCCATTTTTTGCAAATATGTCTTGAATAAGGGCGTGCAAATCTGAATAAATCATGGCCTGTGATGATGGGTCATTTGTGTAGGCATTTATTTGGTAGGCCACGTAAAAATCATCCAAGCTGGTTTGTAATACAAATGGCGCTGGATTCTGCTCAATATGAGGTGTTTTTAAGGCAGCTTCAATCAGCATTTCATGCACTTTTCGCCAAGGTACATCATAGCCAATGGTAATACCCGTATGAATAATAAGCCCCGCAGACTGCTCGCTTGACACGCTGTAATTAATGGTGCTGCCTGTAAGAATGTTGCTATTGGGTACAGTGATAATTTCATTTTTGATGGTTCGTATTCTCGTTACCAGTAAAGTTTTCTCCATAATATCACCAGATACTTCACCAATACGAACCCTGTCACCCACCTTAAAAGGACGCATGTAGGTAATCACTAAACCAGACACGATATTAGAGATTGCAGAAGTAGAACCCATTGATATTAAAAGTCCTAAAAAAACCGATACTCCCTGAAAAATGGCGCTGTCTGAGCCTGGTAGATATGGCCAAACAAGTACCAGCATAAACACATATAAAATAAAGTTTATGAGACGTGAAGTTGGCACAGCCCAGTCCGGATAAAAACCGCTTATCTTAAGCTTTCCCTGCTGCACCTCGTTAGCCATAAAGCTCACTCCCTTAGTGATATACCTCATGATGACTACAATTACCAAAATGGTAAACAAGTTGGGGATATACTCAACAAATGCACTGATAATGGCTTTCAAAGGATCGAGCACAAAGCCAAATAATTTATCTGCTAAACCTTCTGTCCATGGAAATATTTTTAAAATAATAGGAAGGGTGAAGTAGAGCACTATAAGTAAAAGCAAAATGCGCATAACTTTTAGCGCTATCTGCAAAATGGACAAAGAGCGGTTTTCGTCCATTATCTCGTAGTCCTTTATGGTAAGAGCTTTTACCTTTTTGCCTTTTTGATCATGAAGTTTTACGGCCAACCAGCGGAAAAGGCGATTGACATATTTCACTATAAAAATGGCAATAACAAGCACCAGAAGTGACAGGCCAATCTGTATCAGCAAGTCCTTTAATGATCGTTGTGAATTAACTTCACCACATGTTGAAACAAGTTTTTCATGATAATCAGCAGCTGTTTTGGATGGCGGAGCTCCATACCATTTGGCATCATTCACGGTAATATTTACCAGCAACTCGCCCTTGTAGGTTATTCTGGAATAATCCAATAAGTCCTCTACCATTATACTATCGGCTACAAATGTGGGAGATGCTACAATATTTTGCAGACGTTGATTTACCAATGCCGCCCTCTCACGGGCTGATATTCCATTTATCTTATCGTACAAGTAAAAAAGCGTGTCTTTTGAAATAATCACAGCACTCCGATTGCGGTACTGGGTAGAATCAAACACGGCTTCATTCTCCTGAGCCTTAGTAGCCAAAACAGAAAAAAGCCCAATTAGAGCAATTAAAATTATTCGCATAAACACCATTATTTAGCAGTTAAAATACGCCAAGAAATACCTACTCCTACAAAGAAGCTTTTTTGAGTAGTCCCATCAGAAATTTGATTTGAGCCGTAGCCCCCCAATACATCGAGTTGAACGTTGTTATTTACCAAATAGGAAAAACCTCCATCAAGGTAAGTATCAAAGGTGTTATTAATGATCGGATCAAAATAAAGAGTTCCATAATTTTCAATAAACACCCCCCACTTATCGGTAAAGTTCCAGCTATAGGCCAAGGTGTAATTCATTCTTGATGATTCAATTCCGTCAATATTTATAATTGGAATAAGATTGATGGTTAAGCCATGATTCTCCCACAAATCCCAACCAAATGCCCCTGTTACTTTTACATCTTTTACCTCAAAATCACCGCCTTCAAAATATTGCCCCATGCCCAGGCGCACCTGCAATGCAGTGTTTGGCCAAAAGGCATTTTGATCAGAGATATGCATTCTACCTCCAATGTCCAGGGTGTTCAGGTAGTTTTGCCTTACTGCAAAAGTTGAGTCATCTGTCTTTACATAATTCCACTTATAGTCAATGGCAGCGTTAATTTCGATTCGTTCTGCTATTCCATAGCGAATCACGTTTTCGAAAGTTGAGTTTTCTGCAAGTACATTCATAAAAGTGAGCCGATTAGGTTCAGTTTTGCTTTCACTTTTATCAAAAACATATCCCTGCTGAAACTGTAAAACGCCCTTGCCTGTGGTAAACGGATTTATACTTTGCCCCGGCCGGCCTGTACGAATAGTTTCATTGAATTGAGCTTCTACAAATCCTGTAAAGGCAAGTATAAATAGCAAGAAGAATATGGAGCGGAAGGGCAACTTTTTTATCATTTAGGAAAATTTGGCGTGGAATAAATATACACCATTTAGCCACTTTACTAAGCACCCAGCAAAAGGCTACCAATGCTGAAGTAGATAAATAAACCAAGGATATCATTGGTGGTAGTGATAAAAGGCCCTGTCGCCAATGCCGGGTCTATCTTGTATTTATCCAAAAATAGTGGCACAAAAGTTCCAATCAGCGCGGCCACTACAATTACAGAAATTAGCGCCACAGCAACGGTAAGGGCAAGATTAGTTTCGTAACCTAACAGCAAACTTGCTCCAATTATTAGCGCACCACAAATAACTCCGTTTAGCAGTCCTACCCCTAGCTCTTTTACCAATCGCTTTAACAAACTTCCCATGGGTGCTTTGCTGGCAAGGCCCTGTACAATAATTGCTGAAGATTGTACTCCAACATTTCCACCCATTGCCGCTATAAGCGGGATGAAAAAAGCCATTTTTGGAATTTCTGTGAGTTCCACTTCAAAACGTCCAATTACCGAGGCTGCGCCCAATCCCCCAAAAAGACCAATTAGCAACCAAGGCAAACGTGCACGTGTGGTGGTCCAAATGGAATCGTCAGATTCTACATCCTCTACCAGTCCGGATGCAAAGTTGTAATCCTCCTTGGCTTCATCACGAATTACGTCTACCACGTCATCTATTGTGATACGGCCAATAAGGTGATTCAGCGAATCCACTACGGGCATCACAATAAGGTCATATTTTTCCATGGCACGAGCCACATCTTCCGCATCATCCATGGCTTCCACGCTTTGTGCATTTTTTGTAAACACCTCACCAATTGGTGTTTTGGTAGAGGTAGTCAAAAGCTTTTTTAGCGAAAGCGTGCCCAGCAGTTTATTGGCATCATCAACTACATATACGCTGTGTACATGCTCAATGTCTTCAGCCTGCCTGCGCATTTCCTTTACACACTGCAATACTCTCCAGTTGTGATTTACCTTTACAAGCTCCGTTCCCATCAAGGCTCCAGCGGTATTTTCTGGATAAATAAGAAGGTCAGCCAAACCTTTTGCCTGAATAGGATCTTCAATACTATTTAATACCTCACGTTGCCTTTCCTCTGAAAGCTCATTGATAAGGTCAGCTGCATCATCAGAATCGAGATTATCAACCAGTTCAGTAGCAATTTCCTGCCCCGAATAGTCTTCAAGGATTTTCGCACGTAAATCTTCATCCAGTTCTATCAGCACATCTGCTGCCTTTTCATCTTCCAAGTCATGGAGAAGAAGTTTACCTGCCTCCAGCGACATCTGGTCCACCACCTCCGCAATATCGGCAGCGTGCGTATCATTAAGTTCCTCAAGATGCAATTCAGCTTTTCCCGCAATTACATCTTCTTCAAGCTGGTTTATATATTCTGATGTTACCTCAAATTTCATGGCTGCTGTAAGGTCTTAGTTATGTAAATAAAGTCTTCCAGATGTAATTGTTCAGCGCGTTTTGCCATTAGTTCACTTTGCTGAAGCTCTTCCGGCAAATTCAATTGTTTCAAAGCATTTCTCAAAGTCTTACGTCTTTGATTAAAAGCCGTTTTCACCACTGTTTTAAACAGCGACTCATCACAAGGCAAAATATAACCTTCTTTTCGCACCAATCGAATTACTCCGCTTTGTACTTTGGGTGGAGGGTTAAACTCTTCCTTATCTACAGTAAAAAGATACTCGGTATCGTAGTAGGCTGCAGTAAGCACACTAATGATACCGTACGTTTTACTTCCTGGCCCGGCAGCAATTCGCTCAGCCACTTCCTTTTGAAACATACCCGCCATTTGCGGTATCATGTGCCTGTTTTCTATAATCTTAAAAACTATCTGGCTGGAGATATTATACGGGAAATTACCGATCACAGCGATGTTCCCCTCAAAAACCTTATCGAGTTTAAGCTTCAAAAAATCACCTTCGATGATGTGATCATAGCGCATATTAAAATGCCCTTTGAGGTATTCCACAGATTCGCCATCCAGCTCCACCACGTATAAGTCCTTGTCACCTTTTACCAAAAACTGGGTAAGCACCCCCATCCCTGGGCCAATTTCTACCACAGTATTGTAATCCCCTTCTATAAGCGAATTTGCAATATCAGCAGCTATAGCTTCATTTTTCAAAAAATGCTGGCCGAGATGTTTCTTAGGTCTTATCATTTTGGGGGGGACAAGTTAAAAGTTGAATGTTAAAGGTTGTAAGTTTCCGGGGACCATATTTTCACGCAAATCCGCTAAGTTTTCTATCTGCGTAATACCTGCCTAAGAAAGTAAATGGATTGCGGCTTCAAAGTAATTCAAAATAAAACACTCCATGTGTGCCATGCGTAAATTATGTTAATCGAAAACTTAGTTCTTTTTATAAAAAACCCCAGCTTCCGCATTTCTCAACTCCGCACGAGGAAATAACTCTAAATGTTAGCCCCGTTAAGCGCAGTCGAAATGTCCTTAATTACTCACCTCCTCTTTTTCAGAAATAAGTCCTGCCCTTCTTAGCAAAGCTTTTGGATCAGCATCTCTACCTCTAAACTCACGATATAATTTTGCTGGGTGAACGGTTCCTCCAGCTGAAATCAATTTTTTAAATCGAGTAGCTACACCTTCGTTAAAAATACCTTCTTCCAAAAAGTATTCAAAAGCATCAGCATCCAATACTTCTGCCCATTTGTAGCTATAATATCCCGCTGAATATGCACCTTGAAAAATATGGCTAAACGCTGTTGATGTATTGCTTCCTTCCACTCGTGGTAGTAGTTCGGTGTCTTTCAAAACCTCATTTTCATAAGCATTTACATCCTGCACATTTTCTGGATTGGTAGCATGCCAAGCCATATCCAGAGTGGCCAAACCTACTTGGCGAACGGTTGCATACCCTTCCATAAAGCTTGCACTGGCCTTGAGGCGCTCCACCATTTCGGCTGGTATTTTCTCACCGGTTTCATAGTGGCGGGCAAACAGGTCCAGACACTCTTTTTCATAACACCAGTTTTCCATTACCTGTGAAGGAAGCTCCACAAAATCCCAGAATACATTGGTACCACTCAAACTTGCATAAGTTCCACTGGCCATAATTCCATGTAGGGCGTGACCAAACTCGTGAAATAAAGTAGTTACCTCCTGAAAAGTAAGCAGCGAAGGCTTTGTTTTGGTAGGCTTGGTAAAGTTGCAAACTATACTAATGTGCGGACGAATATCCACACCCGCCACTTTCTTTTGGCTACGATAGCTCGTCATCCATGCACCATTACGCTTTCCTTCTCGTGGAAAAAAGTCAGCATAAAATACGGCAAGGTGATTATCCTGAGCATCTTTCACCTCATAGGTGATTACATCTTTATGATATTTCTGAATGTCCTTTCGCTCATGAAAAGTAATTCCATAAAGAAGCTCTGCAACTTTAAATGCTCCATCAATCACATCTTCAAGCTTAAAGTAAGGCTTCAACATATCATCATCAATTTGAAACTTCTCCTGCTTCAGCTTTTCGCTATAAAAGGAAAAATCCCACTTTTTGATTTCTGATGGTCCTCCATTCTTTTTGGCGTAAGCCGTAAGCTCTTCCACCTCCCTTATTCCAGCAGGTTTTCCAGCTTCTAGTATATCGCTCAAAAAGCTTTTCACCTTATCGGGATGCTCAGCCATGCGCTCCTGCAAAGTATACTCCGCATGATTTTCAAAACCTAGAAGCTGAGCACGCTGGTAACGAAGAGTTGCAATTCGCTTTATAATTTCGGCATTATTATAATCATTGTCTTTATTGGCACGGCTACCAAAAGCCTTGGTCATTTTTTCACGCAACTCACGCTTTTGCGAATAGGTAACAAAAGGTATGTAGCTTGGATACTGAAGAGTAAAAACCCACTTTCCTTCCTTGCCTTTCTCAGCTGCTGTTTCAGCAGCAGCTTCAATTATGCCTTCCGGCAATCCTTCAAGGTCTGCTTCATTGTCTATCACCAATTCAAAGTCATTGGTCTCGGCCAACACATTTTCACCAAAGTGCAATGAAAGTCCAGATAGTTCATTGTCAATAGCCCGAAGCGTGTTTTTGTCCTCATCGCTAAGATTAGCACCATTGCGCGTAAAGCCGCGATAGGTTTTCTGCAAAAGCATTTTTTGTTCTTCATTCAAAGCTGACTGATCGGCCTCATAAACAGCTTTTACCCTTTCAAAGAGAGCTGCATTTAGCATTATATCATTGCCATACTCGGTAAGTAAAGGTGAAAATTCACGTGCTATTTTCTGAATTTCATCATTTGTTTCGGCACTATTGAGGTTATAAAAAACCTCCGCCACCCGGGTTACCATTTCACCACTTGCCTCCAGGGCTTCTATCGTGTTTTCAAAAGTTGGCTCAGCCTGATTTGTGCTAATATCTTCCACTTCCTTCTTTCCCTGATCAATAGCTTCTTTTAGAGCGGGTAAAAAGTGTTCTTCCTTAATTTCTTCGAAAGGGGCGGTTTCAAAAACCGTATTATATGCTTGTAAAAAGGGATTCATGATATTGTATATGTTAAACCTGTATAAGTGAAACAGGCCAAGATTGTTTTTGAATTTCGGGTGCACAAAACTCATCATAATGCGCGGTAATTACAACTAATAAGATATCTCCTTATTACTAAGTTTTTAAATATTTTAGATGTATTGAGATTCTTAAGTAATTTTACACAGACTAAACAATAATGCATGATTCGTTCTGAATATTTAAGCGACCTAAGGCATAAAGCGCGTGAAATTAGGAATGACGTTCAAAAGGAATTCTACTTTTTAGAAAGTGAGGAACTTCGCAGGCGTCCTGCTCCCGGCAAATGGAGTATTATTGAGGTATTTGCTCACATCAATATTTTTCAAGCTTTTTATATAAAAGAAATTTCTAAAGGATTGGAGGCGGCTCCGGATATGGATGCTGATGAAACACATATTTCTTGGCTGGGAAGGCAGTTTATAAAATCTATGGAGCCCAAGGAAGATGGTATTATTCCAATGAAGATGCCAACCTTCGCCAAGGCTGATCCTATTAAGCGGGCTAAAAAAGGAATTGTAATTAATGAAAAAGTAGTTTTTAGCGACTTTATAAATGATATTGAAGAGATGGAGGAGCTTATTATAAAAAGCTACGACAAGGATCTCACGGCTGTAAAGGTTCCTACTTTTTTACCATTTGTAAAGATTACCATTGCAGATGCTTTGGGTTTTAATATGGCGCATGTGGAAAGGCATCTACAGCAAGCAAAAAATATTATGGAATAGGTATACGTTACCCTTTTCAACAAACAAAAAAGCAAAAACCCGCTCTGATATTATTCGGAGCGGGTTTTTGCTTTTTAATGACTTTGGGTTACTTTATAATCTTAATCCAAAGGTCTCCACTGTAGCTTCCGTTCAAATTACCATTTTTGGCTTGCTCAGCCTCCTGGTAATTCTCAAACTTAAGTAGGTATACATAATAATAGGAGTTTCCTGGATCCTGGAACGATCGTGCATCCAAACCGCTATTTTCCAATTTGCGCTGTAACCTATCGGCATTTGCCTTGTTGCTAAAAACACCCGCTACTACATAGTAGCCTCTTGACCCTGGTGTAACATTACTTGCGGTATTGACTGAGTTATACCCTCCATTATTACCTGTATTTGCCGTATTACCCGCATCCTGACCTTGGTTTTGACCTTGTTGCTGGTTATTACCTTGTTGGTTATTACCTCCAGGTACTGTTCCGGGAGTTATTGTAGGATTGTTGTTATTTGAACTGTTATTTTTTGCGGCTTCGGTGGCTGCAGCTTCTGCGGCTTCGGCAGCGGCTTGTTTCATTTCTGCCTCAAGCTCTCGCTTATACTCATCCTTAAACTCTTCCAACTTCTCATCCACAATTTCTTCAGTCTCATCTTTCTGCTTGCGCTGTTGTTGTTTCAACTTCTTGATTTCATTTTCAAGACGCTCGTTACGCTTGTTGCTACCAAAACGATAAGTAAGCATAAACTCATGTGAGGTTCCTAAATCAGGGCCATAATCATTGAGTGAAAAATCATACGCATACCCTACCGTAAGTTGCTCCGTAAGATTCAATCCAATATTTGCCGTTACAGCATATTCAGATCGGAACATAGCTCCTACATATCCATATTTCAGCATACTGTACATTAGCCCTGCATCAATTTGAATAGGCACATTATCATCAGCGGCACGAACCAACACCATTGGTGAAAGCACGTTTTTGTCTCCTGAAAATTTAAAGTCATACTGCGCATTGATTACATAGTGACGTAACAAAGTATAGGTAACATCATCACTAGCTACATCTCCCAAGTACTTAATAGGCTGGCCCACTAACTGCGGTACTGAAGCCCCTAATTGGAAATTGGCAATCTTAAGATTGAATCCAAAGTTAAGATCGAAGGTTCCCCTGTCACCATTGATAACCGTGTACACATCACCTTGGTCTTGAGCTCTTATTGCAGATAAATCAATATTATTTGCTAGGTAACCAGCTCCAAGACCTAAGGATAAGGTTGCGCTTTCTGACATACGAATGTGGTAGGCATAATTACCATAAACCCCTATTCTCTTTATAATATCCGTTTGATCACTAAAAGCGTATCCGCTCCAGCCTACTTTTTCTTCGTTGAGAGATCCATTCACCGCAAGTGCCGATGTTTCAGGAGCCCCTTGGATTCCTGTCCACTGTCTACGATGAAGGATACTTAATTCAGTATATCCCTCAGTACCCGAGCGAGCTGGGTTATACATAAAGGGTGTGAAAAAGTAATTACTATATAAAGGTATTTGTTGGGCTTGCGATGTAAGAAGCGTCAACAGAAACACAGCAAGGGTTAATCTTATCTTGTTAATTTTCATAGCGCTTTAATTATTGGTTACGGATTATGGTTACAGCATTCTTCAGGATTATCTCACCATCACAACTCAAGATGTAATAATAGGTGCCGTCCGGAACTGGATTGCCTCCGTTATTTGTTCCATCCCAAACTCCGTCAAAACTTTCATCCACAAAAATCACTGAACCCCAGCGGTTCATAATATCAATTCTACAACCACTATAATCATTAGTGATTCCTGAAATATCCCAAACATCAGATTTACCATTACCATCAGGTGTAAATATATTCCAAGCCTGATCGATAAGGCCTGTGCCTGCACTCTCATCGGTGGTTACAAATAGCAAAAGTGTATCGTGTGCAAAACAACCGTTACTGCTGGATACCTTAACGTAAATTTGAATCGTGTCTTCTTTCACTCCTTCTGGCAAGGTATAGCTTACAGAGGTATTTGCTGAAAGTATATTTCCCCAAGCAATTGGTTTACTTGCCCCCCACTGGTAGTCTAAACCTCCAGTTGCGGTTAGTTGAGCCGTTCCACCAGAAAGGATTGTCACATCAGGGCCCGCGTTTGCTACTGTTACCAAATCATAAATCTTAATATCTCGTGTAGAAGTACATTGATTAATACCAGTACCCGTAACACTATATGTACCTGCTCCACTTAGCCAGTTATCTGCGGTTACATTACCATCACTCCAGCGGTAGGTAAACGAATTACCTTGTGCTATTACAAGTACCGAGTCTCCGGGGCAAACACCAATAGAATCTCCGGGAAAGAAATTAATTGTTGGTGGGTCAAAGAAGTGAACACTAAATCGTGTTGTAGTATCTGGGCATATTTCCAGACCAAATTGATTTTCATAAAAAGTAAGTAAACTAAACCACACAGTATCAACACCAGAAGGGCGATAAGCTGTATCGATCACCAAATGAGGTAAGGTATCATTTAAGAGTGGCGCCCAACCTGAACCAAAGTCAGTTACCCATTGATATTTCCATCGACCACCAAGGCCAAAGACCGAATCTGTGGCGGACACAACTACTGAGTCAGTCAAACAAAGGTTTCTATCAGATGTAGAGGGAACATTTACAATTGAAGTGGAAGGAATAGAATCCACAAAAACTGTGTAGGGTCTAACCGTATCTCCGCATATTCCATCATCTATGTATACATAGTACTTCCCACTTTCATTTACCACCAAGGTTCTGGCTGTTTCTCCTATAATTGGAATTTTAACAAACTGACCTGTAGCGGTATCAAGAGAGTCTCTCATCCACTGGTAGGAGTAATTGTAGCCATTATTTACCATTATATTAGGAACCATTGAGGCAACTAGGGTAGCTGAATCACGTGCGCAAAAATTAATTCGCTCTTTACCAACAGAAAATACCCATGGATCGAGCTGATGCGTGAGACTGTCCACTGGTTTCCATCTTACAATCACACTATCGGTAAAATAATCACAAACTACAGACTTGGTGAACGGGGTAAGAGTAGATATTCTCAATCGAAAAAAGCTCAAAGCGCGAATAGGCTTAATGCCTGTGTCTACTTGCAAAGTCCAACTATCCCCATCTCTATCGTAATTTGTAGTATTAATATTTGTCCATACAGGTGGGCTGTTTGAAGTATTTAGTCGCTGCCATTGGAAGGAGAGCAAGGTATCTCCCGTTTGCGCATTTCCTACTAATGGTAAGTCAGGAACAGAAAGAAGAATAGAATCGGTCATGCAAATCTCCAAAGACTGCATAGCAGGATTTAGCAATCCATTAGTCCAGGTTTGATAATTGATAAGTGGATCTGGAATGGTATCCTCATAAGCAAAATATGAAAGTGAAGTATCAGTACAAAATCCATCCTGTACCACCACGTAATATCTCCCTGTAGTGTCAATATTCTGAGTTTGCAAAGTATCTCCCGGATTCAGTTGATAGAATACTGTATCGCCAAATGCAGTAATTGAATCGGTAAGCCATAAATACTTATAGGTCAGCCCTAATGTAGGGTCCGGAGTTGGCCCCACCAGTACCGCTGTTTCGTTTTCACAAAATTGAATCGAATCAACGGGATTTAAACCAATTGTATTAGGGTTATCAATTTGGCGACCAGCCGAGGTGGGTGAAAAGGTAATATCAGTTGGAGGGACAGAGATCAAGATTAAAGTATCCTTTGAGTCTCTTTCACATCCTCCACTGCTCATTCGCACACTGTAAACTCCACTTTGTTTAACTACAAGAGAATCAAAGTTTTCACCTGGAATCTCAATACCTCCGGAGAGCCATTTATATTGTACTCCATTTTGTGTTTTAGCATAAAGAGTTACAGAGTCTCCAGCGCAAAACCCATAAGCACCAGCAGGGTTTGTTGAAATATAAGGATAAACAAAACCTCTGGCTATAGAATCAATTTCTGGTTTAGCGGGCAACCTTGAGGTTGCTAAAAACACAGTATCACTGGAACCTAAGGGTATATTATTTATTGTATCTCTATTATAAATTAATAGAAATGCATCACCTGTGATGGGAACATCGCATGGAATAATGAGTTGGGCTTCTTTTATCCCAGCAGAGTGAGGTGTGGTAGGTACTCCGCCAGCTCCTGTAAGCGAAAGTAGCTCTAATGTATCCTTTCGAACATTACCACTGTATGACATCACATAAAAAAAGGCTGAATTCAAATTGACCCCTAAGGGTCCAATACTGTAAACCAGCTTTGGTCTAATGTTAAGAGGAGCGCTTGGCGGTGCTGTAATTCCAAGCGTATCACACTGACAAA
>JAUHWX010000301.1 GCA_030427285.1 Bacteroidia bacterium | reverse complement strand
TTGATTGTGGCAGGCAACCACATCTTGCAATTTTGGGTCATAATAAATAGAGTAATTTCCCTTTACGGTAAAATACTCCAAACCTTAAATTATGAAAACCAATATTTTACTAACCTTATTTTTATTGACTGCAGTCTCGGCTTATTCTCAAAATCTCACCCAAACTATTCGTGGCCGAGTGATTGACAAGCAGAGCGAAGTTCCCCTTCCCGGAGTAAATGTGGTGACTTTAACAGAACCGCGAATAGGCACAATCACAGATGAAAATGGGTATTACCAAATTGAAAATGTACCGGTGCAGCGCATCACGCTATCATTTAGTTTTATAGGATACCAACCGGTTGTTTTGCAAAGTATAGAGCTTTCAAGCTCAAAAGAGTTGGTGCAAAATGTGGCAATGCTCGAAAGTACAGAGCAATTGGACGAGGTGGTTGTGAAAGCAGATAATGAGGAGGACAGGGTGATAAACGAGAGAGTTAATGTTTCAGGACGAAGTTTTACGGTAGAGGAAACCATGCGTTTTGCGGGTTCGGTGCAGGATGTATCGCGAATGGCGAGCAATTTTGCCGGTGTGCAACGCACCAATGATGCTAATAATGATATTGTAATTAGAGGAAATTCGCCCATCGGTTTAATTTGGAGATTAGAAGGGATGGACATTCCCAACCCCAATCACTTTGGTGGATTGGGTGCTACCGGTGGTCCTGTAAGTATGCTCAATAATAATGTGCTAGCCAACTCTGATTTTATAACAGGTGCTTTTCCTAGTGAATATGGCGATGGACTTTCCGGGGTTTTTGACTTGAGCATGCGCAATGGAAACTATGAAAACCATGAGTTTTTAGGGCAGGTTGGTTTTAATGGTTTTGAGCTTGGTGCTGAAGGGCCAATTAGTCGCGAGAATAGGTCTTCCTATTTAGTGAATTATAGATATTCTACACTTGGTTTGATGTCGGCAATTGGCCTAGACTTCGGAACTGGGACTGCCGTTCCAAAATATCAGGACTTAAATATTAAACTCCATTTTCCCAGTAGCAAGCGCGGAACAATTGATGTGTTTGCCTTGGGCGGAATAAGTTCCATTGAGTTTTTGGAAAGTGAGAATGAGGAGGGTGAAGATGGCGGATTTTATAGTGATGGTGAGGATTTGTACAATGACACATACACAGGGGTGATTGGCGCTTCGCATCAGTATTTCTACAATAAGGATTTGTATTCCAAGTTTTCGGTGGCGCTTTCCAGTATGGGGAATTACACCAAAATAGATACGCTCAACCAGGATCGAGATCAACTTACACCTACTTATCGCCAGTCTTTTCGTGAAGATGACTTACAGTTCAGTGCCTTTGTAAATAAGAAGTTTAACGTTCACCATGTAGTACGAGCCGGTGCTTACGTTACCTACAAAAATTATAATCTGAGTGATAGTGCGTATGACTCAGGTCTGAATGGATTCCGCACTCTTCGTGATCAAATTTCTACCGATTGGCTTTATCAGCCCTATTTGAACTGGCAGTACAGAGTTAGCGATAAGTTTGAGATGAATGCCGGACTGCATGCCATGGTGTTGGCCTCAAATGGAAGCAGTTCGATTGAGCCTCGAGTTGGGATGAGTTACAAGCTCAGTTTAAAGCAAAGCATCAATCTGGGGTATGGTAAGCATAGTCAGGCCGTACCTGTAGTTATTTTATATGAAAAACTAAGGCTGCCTGATGGCAGTTATATTTCACCCAATGAGAATTTAGACTTTACGAAGAGCCATCACTTTGTTTTGGGTTATGATTTAATGATGAAAAATCGTTTGCACTTTAAAGCGGAAGCGTATTACCAATATTTATATGATGCCGTAGTTACTCAGGCTCCAGGTTCTTTTTCTAGCCTTAATGCAGGTGGTTTCGACTTTTATGCACCAGATTCAGTAGAAAATGGAGGTAAAGGATATAATTATGGATTAGACCTCACTTTAGAGAAATTTATGGATAAAGGTTTTTACTTTCTTAGTACGATTTCTCTTTACCAAAGTCAATATCAAGGAAGTGATGAGGTATGGCGCAATACTGCTTTTAATGGAAATTATGTAGCTAATGTACTTGGTGGAAAAGAGTTTGTGATAGGGAAGAAAAAATCCAATGCAGACAAAAGGAAAACTATAACGCTGGATGGAAAAGTAACCTACGCAGGAGGGCAGCGATACACGCCAATAGATTTGCAACAATCCATCAGTGAGGGAGAATCTGTGTACAATGAAGATGATGCGTACGGAGCACAATTCGACCCGTATTTCCGTGCTGATATAAGAATAGGGTACAAAGTTTCAGGAAAAAAGGTGACACAGGAGGTGGCTTTAGATATTCAAAATGTGACCAATAGTCAAAATCCGTTTGGTGTGGATTATAATAAATCTACCCAAGAAGTTGAAACCACTTATCAGCTCGGCATTTTCCCGATGGTGCTGTATCGTATCACTTTTTAATCACATTAAATCATGGAAGCAAAATATTACAGCTTCACCACTTTTACAATAAAATGGTGGTGGATGTGGCCCCTGTTTCAGTGGCATGGTATGCTGGTTACTTTTCAAGCTAAAAAAACACCTGGTTTACTAAGCTCTAAAATTTGGAACAAAAGGCTAAGGACGTACTACACCCTAACTTGCTGGGAAAGTAAAGGTGATATGTTGGCATTTAGAAATCGGAAAGCTCACCTTAAAGCCATGAAAATTCATAGAAAACTAGGCGAGGCAAAATCGGTGAGTTGGCTTTCTGCATTTGAGCCTTATCCTGAGGAGTGTTTAAGTAGGCTAAAAACAAAACATAGAAATCGTGTGGCAGCCTGATTTATCTGTAAGCATAAATCACTTTAATTTGTGAAATGGGA
>JAUHWX010000300.1 GCA_030427285.1 Bacteroidia bacterium | reverse complement strand
GTAAGTGATATGATTACTCCTGCTGAAGATCCTGAGATTTTATGTGATGGTCTTACCGTTCAGTTTACCTCAGAAAGTGTAGGAGCCAATAATTTGCTTTGGGATTTTGGAGACCCTTCAACTACGGCTGATACATCTACACAAACAAACCCATCCTATACCTACACCGTTCCCGGAAATTATAGAGTACGCCTAATTGCTAACCCCGGCTTGCCCTGTGGCGATACCTTGGATATTGTTTTTCCTGTGAAATATGAGATCATCCCCAATTTTAGCGATAGTGGTGTTTACTGTTTTGAAGCCAACGAGGTATACTTTAAAACTTTAGGGAATTACCCGGCCAACTCTATCTTTGAGTGGAATTTTGGAGCTGATGCTAATTTTCCAATATCACCTTTACAAACGCCACCGCCCATTACCTGGACATCCCCCGGAAAGCATTTTATTACCCTTACGCTTACTTACGGCTCCTGCGTTAAAGTTTTAAGGGATTCACTTACGCTGAGTAATTTATCAGTAGGAGTGGATGCTGGTCCTGATCAAACCATAAATGAAGGTGATTTTGTAAATGTAAATGCAACGGGTGGCTCCAATTATTATTGGTATTCCAATAGAGCAGTGGATTTTAGCGACCCTTTTAAAGCTTCAACCTCGGCATTGCTCACAGAAGGTGATGATACCGTAAAACTTTATGTAAAAGTTACTGATCCTTTAGGCTGTGAAGGGCTGGATTCTATGACAGTATTTGTATTTAATGAAGATGAGCCCATAAACTATATGACGCCCAATGGGGATGGTTTAAATGAATATTTAGACTTGGGCAGCCTAAATCCTGATGGTGATTGCTCTATCGTAATAATGAATCGCTGGGGCTCAGAGGTATATCGCGAAGATGACTACAGCAACGATTGGACAGGGATAAACCGTGGAGGCAATGAACTGCCTGATGGCACCTATTATTTTATTCTACAGTGTGGCACTGAAATCAGATACAAAGGGCCCATAACCATAATGAGGTACAAATAACTTCTTATCTGAAGGCTTTGGGCTTGTTGCCTTGAGCCGCATTTTCTACAATTTCAAGGATTCTTTTGTGGCGTGTTTCTGGGCGCTTGGCAGACATTACCCAATGCAGTAATATCTTCTTTCCAGATTTGCTCAAACCTTCAAAGTAGTCTTTTGCATCAGGTCTGGCTTTGAGCTCAGCTTCTAAATCCTGCGGAATTATTAGCGCTTCTATTTCGTCCAAAACTGTCCATGAACCATTTTGCTTAGCGATTTTAACACTCTTCAAACCAGCCTCCATCATGCGACCTTCCGCAATGAGTTTATCTATCTTATCCTTATTTATTTTTGACCAATTGCTCTTTGCTTTTCGCTTGCTGAAGTATTGTTTATACTTCTCCTTATCTATGGTTCTTTTGGTACTATCTATCCACCCAAAACAAAGAGCTTCATCTACCGCTTCGCTCCAGGTGAGGGAAGGAACATCAGAGCTCACCTTGTAGAAAATCACCCAAACAAACTCTTCACGCTGGTGATTGGCAGCTAACCAGCTCCGCCATTCTTGGGATGAGGAAGGGGTTATGTGTTGCGGGTCTTTCATATTAAAACTTTAAAGTGATCTTTTCCTGATGGTCTCTAAGGTTCACCACATTATTGCCGTAGTCATCTTCCACAGTGTCATTGGGGTATAAATGATAAATACCAATCAAGTTTGCATCAATAGTTACGTTGTCAAGCTTGGCGTAATATAGAAGCCACTCAGGAACAAAAGCCCAATCCATGTTTTCCATTTTAGCAATAGTTTCGGGGCTTTCAGCATCACCCGAAACAAAGATTGTCTTACCATGCCAGGTAATTAGGTAGGAGCAATGGCTCAACGAAAAGCGGTGTTCGTTTTTATAAGCTTTTACAGAAAAGCTGTGCTCTGGATCATTGATAATTTCTCCACCATTTCCTTCCTTTTTAGAAAACTTCCATGGGCCATATACTTCGCCCTCGTGTTGCCTAAGTAGTTTTCTGGAGTAATGATCGCCATGCTTATGTGTAAATAGAAAAAGAGAGTTTTCTTTAATACTGTCCAATTCTGACTCATCATAAATGGTATAGCCAAAAGCACCGGGTTTGTACGGAAAGTCGAAATACACATTCAAATCCCCGTCCGTCATGTATAGTCCGGCATTGGCAATGTACCTGATTGTAATTTCTCCATTTTGGCTGAAGCCAAGGAGAGAGACAAATAGAAGAGTTAGAGTAAGGAGGTTTTTCATTGAGTTTTTAGTTTGATTTACCAAGCGTTCGGAAACGCGCGGAAACGGGGGCTTAATCCTTAAAGACATTCAGGGTTAAGTCAAAGTCGTTAAAATGCTCGATTGCTTTGAAACCCTTAAAAAACCGCTCTTTCCTATTTGTGGTTTCTTTTACATATAAGTCATAAGTGTGATAATAATCTTGTGAACTAGGAATTCCTATTACATGACCAAGTAGCTCAAATTCAAAAAAGTTAAAATCATCCAAAAGATATTTCATCCTTTCTTCTTTTTTCATAAATAACTCTGGTGACTCACTCCATTCTTTTGCTATGAACATTCCACCCATTTGACGATAAAAATACAAGACAGGGAGATCCCCAATATTATATCTCGAAAACTGACGAATAAAATCAAACCGGCTACTGGATCCATCACCAAATTGTCGCTCTCTTTCTTCAAGAAAAATTTTAAAAACTCCTCTTTTGAACTGTCTAGCAATATCTACTTGAAAACTCTTTTTGAGTTTATATGCTGCTTTTGGCTCAACTTTTCTTTTAACTAAATCAACTTTGAAATAGATTGACTTAAATCGGGCTAGTGCTTTGTTTTTACCGACTTGGTTATGAACCTCTAAAAACA
>JAUHWX010000069.1 GCA_030427285.1 Bacteroidia bacterium | reverse complement strand
GTATAGCAGGTGTTAGTGAGTTGACTTTGGAAATATCAAATACTGGCGAGGTTCACCACACGCATTAGGGCAGGGATCCCCTGGTTTTGAATTTCCGGTTGGCGTTAATCCGTCAGTGTTTACATATCCAGTCACCATAAAGTTACCCCTCTGGTTGGCATCAAGCTGTACCGCCAGGCCAAGGCTATTTCCCGAAATAATAGCCTCCACAACGGCTTTGCTTATTTGAGAAACAAACTGCTTATTTTTTGAAAAATAGGCTTCACAAGCAGATTTAGCATTCGGTTTACTTATAGAAGCATACGTGGCTTGGTTTTCTTTTACTCCAGTAAATATTTGATACTTAGATGACAGCTCATTGCCACGGGCATCTATGGCTACAATGATTACTGAGGTTGAATTGTTATTTTCATCCATTACTGGGTACATTCGTAAGCCGGTGCAGCCAGGTTCAGATAGAACGGTTTTGACCAAGCCTTTACTAAAAAAAGAAGTCTGAAATTCTGATGACTGTGCGGATGCATGGTAGGTAGATGCAAATACTAATGCAATTGCGAAAAATGCTGTATATAGATTTCTCATGGTTTAGGTTTGGTTAAAATTAATTGTCGTTTTAAATATAGCTTTTTTAGAACTGCAATAGGATAATTACTTGATAGGATAGAGTGTAAACAAAAGAAGCCCCATTATGAGGCTTCTTCAAATAAACTTTGGAGGAAATATTAATACCCAAAAATCTCTTCTAATGTCATTACTTTCACTTCTCCCAGTCTGGAAAGTGCCTCCATGTCGGCAAGGTCTTTTTTACCAATCACCAAGTAAGCATATTTTTTATCCTTAATGTGTGAATCAAAAAACTCTTGCATATCATCCATATCCATATTATTAAGGTAAGAATAGATTTCAGGCTCAAAATTCTTTTCCAATCCCAAATCATTAGTTCTTCGATAGCTCCAATAGATGGAAGACTTAGTAGTACGGTTGGTTTCAATTTGCTTAAGCGTACCCAATCGTGATTGCTCAAACTGCGCTTCTTCGCGAGGCATAGTGTTCATCAAGTCTTGCATGGCAGTTACAGCATCGCCAAGCTTATCGCTTTGTGTACCAATGTAAGCACGCACAAAGTGTGGCTCGTCACTTCTGCGAGGTGAGGTGTATACGCTGTAAGCAGAATAGGCCAGAGCCTTGGACTCTCGTATTTCCTGAAAAATAATAGATGACAGACCAGCCCCAAAATATTGATTGAAAAGGTTGGCAGGAGCAAGGTTAGCTTTGTTGAAGTTTTCGCTTCTTGAAAGCATCAAAAGCTCCATTTGCACTTGGTCATAATCTACAAAGTACACCACGTTTTTATCACTTTCGCGATAAGCATATTCCTTGCGCTTCGGATAGTCTTTAAGTTCAATTCGTACAGGGTGTGTTTTGCGAACTAAGTCCACTACATCTTCCTGAGAGCTTGGACCGTAGTAAAATACTTCATGTTTGTAGTCCTTCAGGGTTTTTACCTTTTCGGTTAATGCAGAAGGTTTTAAAGCACGTAATTCGCTTTCGCTAAGAATATCAGTTGCGGGTGATTCTTCGCCATACACCGCATAATCATACAAAGCCGAATACATAATTTGATATTTACTCAACTTGGCATCTTTGCGCTTTTTCAAAATACCGTCTACATATTTCTTGTACGATTCCTCGTCTCCTTTGGCTGTAGCCAAAAACTCTTCAAACAACTTAGCGCCTTCTTCCAAAGATTCATTTAGGCCGCTAAGGGTAATGTAAAGCCTGTTATCACCAGCGTACACAGAATAGTCTAGACCTAGGTCATAGAATTTTCGTTTAAGTTCATCTACGGTATATTTTTCAGTACCGATATAAGGAAGGTACTGTACGGCTAGGGCTAGTTCCTTGTCGTTGCGAGAGCCCATGTCAAAAATGTAATTGAGTTCAAAAAGCTCGTTGGTGGTGTTCTTTATATATGAAACCTCCAAATTGGCGTAAGCATCAGAACGTTTAATGTCTTTTTCAAAATCTGCAAATAGGGGAGTAAGTCTTTCTGACTGTTTTTTTTCTAATTTTTTCCTAAACTCTGATTGCTCACCTCGGTTTACCTGAACAGCTGTAATGGCAGGCTTTTCCAAGCGCAATGGACTGCGTTCGCCTTTGGTTTTGTGTACAGATACATAGTTGTCTTTAATATTTTTATTAGCCCAGGCCACCACCTCACTTTTGGTGATATTGGCCATATCATCGTAATAATTAGAGAAATACTCCCAAGGCCTGTCAAAAATAAAACCGTCAACAAGAGTTCTCATTTTCCAACCATTAGATTCAGCCTGGCGCATTTGAGACTTTTTCTCATTTTTTACAATTGATGAAATAAGACTTTCATCAAAATCACCATTTTTCAACTTTGTCACTTGCTCTAAAAGTAAGTTCTGCGCTTCATCCAAACTTTGGCCTTCTCTTGGTGTAGCCCCCATCATAAGCAAGGAATAATCATTCAGGGCATACGAGTAGGCGTAGGCTCTAAGTACCTTTTGCTGATTATTTAAGTTATTGTCTATCAAACCTGCTTCACCATTGCTAAGTATGCTAGAAACCAAGTCCACCATCATGGCATCACTGGTTTTTACACCACCCACACGGTAGGCTATGCTTACATATTCTGCTTCAGTACCTTTTATTTCTTTCTTAATAGGTGCGGTTATTTCCGGCTGACCGGGGTCCTGAAACTGGGCAGGGGTAGAACCTTTCTTTAATGGGCCAAAGTGTTTTTTGATAAGTGCCAAAGATTTGTCCGGGTCTATATCTCCCACTAAAATGATGGCCATATTATTTGGAACATAATATTTGTTGAAGTATTCATGAATCTTCACCATAGAAGGATTCTTAAGGTCATCACCTGTACCCAAAGTAGTCTGAGTTCCATAAGTGTGGTTTGGATACATGGTTCTTAGTATTTCATAAAAAACTTGACGGCCATCATTGTCCTGGGCACGGTTAAATTCTTCATACACGGCTTCCAGTTCTGTGTGAAACAGGCGAAGTGTAAGCTCTTGAAAACGTTCCGCTTCAATGGTCATCCACTTATCCAACTCATTGGAGGGTATATCATTTACATAAACCGTACGTTCAGCCGAAGTGTAGGCATTTGTGCTTTTGGCGCCAAGCTCAGTTACCATTTGGTCATACTCATTGGTAGCTACAAACTTTGCCGCTTCATTGCTTAAGGAGTCAATTTTGGCATAAATAGCTTTACGTTCTTCCTCATCGGTAGTTTGGCGATGAAGCTCATATTGCTTGCTAATTTCCTCCAGTAGTGGTTTTTCTTTTTCCCAATCAAGGCTACCAATGTTTGAAGTGCCTTTAAAAAGCATATGCTCCAGATAGTGAGCTAGTCCGGTAGCATCTGAGGGGTCATTTTTGCTTCCGGTGCGCACGGCAATGTTGGTAAAAACTCGTGGTTCATCTCGGTTGATAGAGAGGTAGACTTTCATTCCGTTGTCCAACTCGTAGTGTAGAACTTTGTAGGGATCATTTTCTACTGTGGTAAAATTGTTTTTGTACTGTGCTTGTAAACACGTAGTACCCGCAAAAATGAGAGCTAAGAACTTGTGCGTTAATTGCATATCGTTTGATTTTAAGTAGGCTATAAAAATATCGGAATTTTCCGATACCAAAAACATAAATTCCATTGGTTATCTTCGCCCGCAGAAACTGACATTATGCAGAAAATACTTATCGCCAATAGAGGGGAGATTGCCCTGAGAATAATGAAATCAGCTCGTGAAATGGGCATCAAAACTGTCGCAATCTATTCAGAGGCAGACAGACTTTCGCCACATGTGAAATATGCCGATGAGGCTGTTTGTGTGGGGCCTCCCGCTTCATCTGAGAGTTATTTGCTTGGCGATAATATTATTAAAATCTGTAAAGAACTCAACGTTGACGGTATTCATCCGGGCTATGGTTTCCTTTCGGAGAACGCTGAATTTGCTGATGCCGTAGAAAAAGCAGGAATCACCTTTATCGGGCCATCTTCAGAAAGTATGCGCGTGATGGGTGATAAGCTTTCAGCGAAAGCTGCAGCCGAAAAATTCAATATTCCGCTTGTACCGGGTACGGATGGTGCGATTACCGACATTGAAGAAGCAAAAAGGCTTTCTAAAGAAATTGGTTTCCCTGTGCTTATCAAAGCTTCTGCCGGTGGTGGTGGTAAAGGAATGCGCTTGGTTCATAATGAAGAAGAGTTTGAGGGCCAAATGGAAATGGCGGTGAATGAAGCTGTTTCTGCTTTTGGAAATGGAGCGGTATTTATCGAAAAGTTTGTAACCTCCCCGCGTCATATAGAAATTCAGGTGCTTTGCGATAAGCATGGCAATCGTGTACACCTTTTTGAAAGAGAATGCAGTATACAGCGTAGGCACCAAAAGGTGGTAGAAGAAGCACCATCTGCGGTACTTTCTGATGAGCTTAGAGCTCAGATGGGGCAAACTGCAATTGATGTAGCTCGTAGCTGCGATTATGTAGGTGTAGGGACGGTCGAGTTCATTTTTGATGAAAATCACAACTTTTACTTTTTGGAGATGAACACTCGTCTTCAGGTAGAACACCCGGTTACTGAAATGATTACCGGTGTGGATTTGGTAAAAGAGCAAATTAAAGTAGCAAGAGGAGAGAAGCTGAGCTTTGCTCAGGATGACCTTAAAATAAATGGCCATGCTATGGAAGTGCGTGTGTATGCTGAAAACCCGATGGAAAACTTTATGCCTGACATTGGTAAGCTTGAAGTGTACGAGCGACCACATGGCCCGGGTATTCGTGTAGATGATGGTTTTGAAGAAGGTATGGAAGTTCCGATTTACTATGATCCGATGATTTCTAAGCTTATTACGCACGGCAAAGACCGCAAGGAAGCTATTGACAGAATGATTCGAGCTTGCGAAGATTATCGCATTGTGGGAATCCAGTCTACTCTGGCTTTTGGAAAATTTGTGATGGAAAACGAGCACTTCGTTTCTGGAAATTTTGATACCAGTTTCGTTGATAAGCACTTCGAGCCCAGCATGTTGGTGGAAGAGCATGATGATGAGAAAGAGATTGCAGCGTTGACCTTGGCATATATTTTGGAAAATAAACGTTCTGAAAAAGCAGTTGTAACCAATACTGGTCAAACATCTTCTGCCTGGAAAAAGAACAGAACCTAATGAAAAACATAGTCTTTGGAATTTTTGTAACCCTCTCTACTCTCAGTGTAGGTCTTGCACAGCAAAACGATTCCATTGTTCAATATTTCACGAAGAACAGCAAGGAAGCCCTAGACGCCATTATTGTGGATGGAGATACCATTCCCATTCTCATTTTGGATGAAGTGCTTCTTGTAGATAAACCTAGCTTCAACTCTGATGAGGCACGCAGGCGATATTACATTCTGCGTAGAAAAGTTATAAAAGTGTATCCCTACGCGGTAATTGCCGGAAACAAGCTGGATAGTCTCAATTTGCAGCTTGCCGGAATGAGCAGTAAGCGTAAGAAGAAGCGCTATATCAAAGATTTTCAGGAATACTTGGAAGGGCGTTTTAAGGATGAACTAAAAGAGCTCACACGAACCGAGGGGCAAATTCTTTCTAAGCTTATTTCCCGCGAAACGGGCATTACCACTTTTGAATTAATAGACACATACCGCAGTGGCTGGAATGCTTTCTGGTGGAATATGGCCGCAGCCTTTTACGATATTGATTTGAAAATTCCTTATGACCCTATAGGCAATGAGGAAGACAAATTAATTGAAAACATACTTCAGCGATCATTTATCAATGGTTTGCTCGAAGAGCGGGTGCCTATCACTACATTGAGTCCTGAGGATATTGGACTTTAGTGCAAGGCGGGTTTTAATTCTAATTCATTTAGGATTTTGGCTTCAATGATAGCAAGCTCTTCCCAGCGTTGAAAGACTTCCTCCCGGTCAAAATAGTTAAGGGCCATTTCTACAAATATGTGCCCGTGCTTTGCTTCTGACACATATATCATGTGATAAAACTTGGCTAGCTCTTCATCGTCAATATTTTCGCTTACTAGCTTAAAGCGTTCGAAGCCACGATTTTCTACAATAGAAGCAAGTATAAGGCGGTCTCTAAAACGCTTCTCACGGTCTGAATGACAATGCTTCAAAAGCTGTTTTACATACAAATCTTCGGGAATAGAATGGTTTAAAGTGAGTCCACGTTCTTCCATAATCTTATACACTAAGCGAAAGTGCTCAAGTTCCTCTATTCCAGTGTGTATAAGTTCCGGGATGATTTCAGTTCTATCTGGATATTTAGCCACAAAACTCATGGCCATTGATGAAGCTTTGCGCTCACAATCGGCATGGTCTTTCAAAAATTCGTCAAAGTTTGAGATTACACAATCTACCCATTCTTGTGATGAATCTACTTTAAGTTTCAAATCGTTTACTTGCATGCTTTGCTAATTTTGGGCAAACTTACCGTATAGCTTTTTAAATGACCAGTGTAAATAAGATTACTAGTTTCTACAATGAGCGCTTTGGCGCAATGAAAGAATATTTCCCTGAGGAAGTACCTTTTTCAAAGCTCAAGATGTCGATTGTTATTCCTTCGTATCAAGAAGAGCTGGAAGGTATAGTATCAAGCTTAGGAAGGAATAAAATTGAGGATGCGGATGAAATCGAGGTCATTCTTGTGCTCAATCATTCTGAGAAAGCTGAACAGCCCACAAAGGATTTTCATGCAGCTCAATTCAAGGAATATCACAACACATATTTGGCCAATGGTGTAAAAGTGCTTTGCATCAAAGCATTTGATTTACCTAAGAAAAAAGCAGGAGTGGGGCTAGCCCGAAAGATTGGAATGGATGCTGCTTTAAATCGTTTTGCAACAATTGATCATGACGGACTTGTTGTTTGCTTAGATGGCGATTGTGAGGTTTCACCAGAGTATTTAACAATGCTGTTGAAATGTGAGAAAGCCAAAATAAGTGGCTTAAGCATAGCTTTTGAACATGATGTTAATTCAATTGACAATCAGAGAAATAAACAAATAATTGAGTATGAAATATTTTTAAGATACTATGTTCATGCTTTGCGTTCAGCAGCTTATCCTCATGCATTTCACACTATAGGTTCCAGCATGGCTTCTCGTGCTTCAGCTTACGCTAAAATCGGGGGAATGAACACCCGAAAAGCGGGTGAAGATTTCTACTTTCTGCATAAACTCATTCCGCAGGGTAAATTTTATGATTTGACAACTGCCACCGTTTTTCCATCCGCTAGAGTTTCTGAAAGAGTGCCTTTTGGAACCGGCCGCGCGATGATGGAAATGAATGATGGCACTAAGGATTTTGAAACCTTGTACAACCCCAAGACTTTTCACGACCTCGGTATCCTGTTTTTTGATGAAGCCGATGCCTTGTTTGATTTACACCTAAAAGATTTGCCCAAAAGTTTTGCGGCTTTTCTTAACCAAGCCGGGCTATCAAAGCAGTTTGAAGATTTAAAAGTACGAAGTAAGGACAGCGTTCAGTTTCGAAAAAACTTCAACCATTGGATGGATGGCTTTAAAGTGCTGAAGTACGTACATTTTTGTAGAGATAATTTTTATCCAAACTTGCCGCTTGAACAAGCTTTAGAAGGTTTGTTTGGTTTTAAGAATCAATCGAGGAGAGAGTTGCTAGATGAGCTGAGGGAGATGGATAGGAAGTCTACTTTTTCCTATTTTTAATTCATGCAAATAAAAGCCTTAAAATACCTATTGGTGTATTCCTTGCCGCTGGTGGTTTTCTTTTCTTTCAGGCAAGAAGGCTGGTCTACATTTTTGCCCATTGTCTATTCTTTTGGTATTATTCCTGTGTTGGAGATCTTCATAAAACCAAGCTCTGCTAATATGGACAAAGCTGAGCAAGAACTTCTAAAAGCCGATTTTCTCTATGACTTTCTACTATATCTAATTGTGCCTATTCAGGTAGGGTTTATGGTTTGGTATTTCTTTACCATTCAAAATGTGGAGATAAACACTACAACTTTCTGGGGACGAACTATAAGCTTGGGCTTGATGTGTGGCGTGTTGGGAATAAATGTAGCACATGAGCTTGGGCATCGGGTGAAAGGCTATGAAAAGCTGATGGCCAAAGTTCTTTTGATGACTTCATTGTACCCTCACTTTTTTATTGAGCATAATTATGGTCATCATAAAAATGTGGCTACACCCGAAGACCCTGCAAGTGCGAGATACAATGAGGTGCTTTATGTCTTCTGGATTCGCTCAATGGTTTTCGCTTATATCAGTGCCTGGAAAATTGAAAACAAACGCATTCGAAGAAAGGAGGGAAGCGCTTTTAGCTTAAAGAATGAAATGATTCTGTTTACTCTAATCGAAATTTTGCTCTTAGCAGGAATCACCATTTTCTTTGGGCTTACGGCATTCATAGGTTTTTGTGTGGCCGCCTTTACGGGAATACTTTTGCTCGAAACCGTTAATTACATTGAGCATTACGGACTTTCACGAAACAAAATTTCTGCCAATCGCTATGAAAATGCAACGGTTATCCATTCATGGAACAGTAATCATTTGGTAGGGCGCTTAATGCTTTTTGAACTTTCACGCCACAGCGACCATCACGCTAATCCTGTAAAGAAATACCAAATACTTGAGTCATATGATGAAAGCCCACAAATGCCCACTGGTTATCCAGGAATGATGATTCTTTCGGCATTTCCACCTTTATGGTTTTATGTAATGAATAAAAGGGTGAAGCAGTATCAGAGTGTTTAACAATGGTGTTAAACCGAAAAATTTGACCCGAAAAGTTTCCTTTGTAATATTTCTCGACTGCGCTCGAAGGAACAAACCTGGATGGTTAGCCTCATTGAGCGCAGTCGAAATGCTTTTTCATCAAAAAATTTTTGTATTTCAAACAGCTTTTATAGATTGCGCTACCAACGAATAAGCGTACTCGCCCAAGTAAAACCACTCCCAAAAGCAGCCAAACAAAGCAAATCACCATCTTTCAGTTTTCCTTGCTCCACAGCTTCGCTTAGCGCGATAGGAATAGAAGCAGCGGTAGTATTTCCATACTTCTGAATGTTATTGAAAACCTTCTCGTTCGGTAGCTGCATTTTCTGCTGAATAAACTGACTAATTCTCAAGTTAGCCTGATGTGGAATTAACAGGTCAATATCCTCAACTTTTAGATCCGTAGCGTTCAGTGCTTCGTGTATCACTTCCTGAAAACGAGTAACCGCATGTTTGAACACGAAGTTTCCATTCATGTATGGATAATAACTTGTGTCTTCAGGATCATTTTCCGCAAGCATTTTATCTACCCAATGTGAAGTACTTGGGCCAATCAGAGCCAACTCTTTAGCGTGTTGTCCTTCTGAATGCAAATGTGTGGTAAGCACACCTTTGTTTTTATCTTCGGTAGGCTGCATGAGCACCGCACCGGCTCCGTCACCAAAAATCACAGAAACACCACGACCACGAGTGGTTTTATCCAATCCGCCACTATGGTTTTCTGAACCTATTACCAGCACGTTTTTATACGTTCCGGTTTTTATGAATTTATCAGCAATAGATAGCGCATAGATAAATCCTGAGCATTGGTTCCTTACATCAAGTGCTCCAATTTCGGCAATGCCCAAAGCTTGTTGTACTTGTACACCAGGACCGGGAAAATAATAGTCAGGGGATAGGGTAGCAAAGATTATAAAGTCAACATCATCAGGTGTAATGCCAGCATTTTTTATAGCCTTACGGGCAGCTTCTGTACCCATAGTTGCGGTAGTGTCATCCGTTTTTGGATCAATCCATCTGCGCTCTTTTATCCCAGTTCTTTCTTGAATCCACGCATCATTGGTATCCATCAATTTGGATAGATCATCATTAGTAACCACGTTTTCAGGCACGTAATGACCTACCCCGGCAATTCTCGATTGTAACATATCGTAATGGTTTAGTATCTACAAATTAGTATTAAAAACCCAATGAGAGCAGGGCTTTTAGATTTTGGTCGAAAAATATTGATTTTATATTAAAAAGGAATCCTGCATTTTTTGAGTTATTCTGGCAGGTCTCCCTGTTTTGGCGTCCAGCATTATCCATGTGGTTTTAGCTTTCGCTAAAACGGTGTTGCCTTTTTTTATTTCCACCATCCTTACACTACTCACGCCTTCCAGACTTTCAATCCAAGTGGTAGCGGTAATAGTGTCATTGGGCATCGCGGCTTTAAGGTAATCCAATTCATGCCTGCGAACCACCCATCTATAGTTTTCCAAATCATCTGGTTCAGCCACAGAAGACCAATGCGAAATAGCTACATCCTGCACCCACTTTAGGTAAACCACATTATTTACATGGCCCATGTCGTCTATTTCGCTATCCTTTACAGTAAATGAAATGGAGTGTTTGGCGGTCATATTTATTCTTGTTTCAAGTAATCCATAAAGTAGTCCGTCACCTTTTGCATCAAATGCACACGGTCTTTGCCGCGCACATTGTGTTTATGCATGGGGTAGTCAAAATAATCTACTTGCTTTCCTTTTTCTACCGCAGCTTTCAAATACATTTGAGTATGCTGCCACACTACCACATCATCGCTAGAGCCGTGAATGATGAGTAGTTTTCCCTCTAAATCATCAATATGGTTGATTAGGTTACTAGCTTCAAAACCTTCGGGATTTTGCTCAGGAGTGTCCATATAGCGCTCGGTGTACATTACTTCATAAAAGCTCCAGTCAATCACAGGGCCACCAGCAACGCCCGCTTTAAATTGCCCAGGATTGCGACTCATCATGCTCATGGTCATAAATCCGCCAAAGCTCCATCCGTGAATTCCCATGCGATTTGTATCCACATAGCTTTTGCTTTTTAAATATTCTATGCCTTGCATTTGGTCTTCCATTTCTACAGTTCCAAGTTGACGGAAAGTATTTTGCTCCCAAGCTTGGCCACGGTTTCCGGAGCCTCGATTGTCCAGCGTCCAAACAATGAAACCACGCTGAGCCATATATTGAAACCAAAGATTTCCTCCTCCATTCCAATAATTTCGAACCATTTGAGCATGAGGCCCACCGTACAAATACACAACAACAGGGTAAGTTTTTGTGCTGTCAAAATCTGTTGGCAAATACATTCTGCAATACAAGTCACCGCCATCTTTGTCCTTTATGGTAAACAGGTCCATTTCGCCCATTTTGTAATCGGTAAGCGGATTTTCTGAATCTATCAAAGTGTAGTTTACTTTATTGTTGGTGCCAATGATCAGGCTTCTCCAGGGTACTTCTGTACTCGAAAAATTGTCGATAAAGTAAGTTCCTGCATCATTGAGTTTTGGCATGTGGGTTCCTTCATTTGCCGTAAGGCGAGTGGTTTTTCCACTTTTTATAGAAACCTTGTACAAGTCACGATTTAGCGGGCTGGTAGCGGTAGAAGTGTAAAACACATTTTTGCCGTCTTTATCAAAACCCTCAAATCCGGTTACTTCCCAATTGCCTTTGGTTATTTGCCTTACAAGCTTTCCCTTGGTATTGTATAGATACAGATGGTTGAATCCGCTGCGGCTACTTTCCCAAATAAATTGATCATCATTTCCTTTTATAAAATGTACTGGGTGCTGGGGTTCTACATAGCGCTCGCTCTTTTCTTCAAATAGCACTTTCTCAAAATCACCAGTTTGAGCATCATATCTTTTTAGCTCCATATGGTTTTGATCGCGGTTAAGGTGAGCGATATAAATCTTCTCACTTTTTGGCCCCCAAGCCACATTGGTAAGGTATTGTGTGTTTGACTCGCCAGTTTTTAAAGTGGTGGTTTTACCGGAATTTACATCGTAAACGTTTACAGAAATCTTCTCCGTTTTATCCGTCCCGGCCATTGGGTACTTTATATATTCTACAGTGGCTGGCTTGGTTGTCCAGTCTACGATGGGGTAGTCTGTTACCTCGCTTTCATCTTTTACATAATAGGCCAATTTGGTTCCATCAGGGCTCCAGAAAATACCGTGGGTGATTCCAAACTCGCTTCGGGAAACGGTTTGTCCGCTTACTATGCCTTTGTTTTCATTTACAGAAACAGGGACTACTTCATCACCTTTCAGTATGTAAAGGTTGTTTTCCACGGTATAAGCGATGTGTCCGGTTTTTGCCGCATCGTCACGGTTTTCCGCTTTCGTGGGAAGTTCCAGGCTGTCTATTTTTTCCACTTTGCTTTCGCTAAGGCTGTAGCGATACACATTTTGCTTGTCTTCAAATGTAAATGTGGAAGCGTCTATCCAGGTTAATGAAGGAAACCTGCGGCATTTTGGTCCGTCTATTTCACTCAGCTTTTCATTTAAAGTAGAAAGAGTAAGTACATTCTGCGCTTTATCTGCTTCTTCGGCATTACCAAGTATTAGTTGGGTTTCGTCTTCCTTTTTCTCGATATAACTAAAGCTGTTACTCTCGTGAATCCATTGTAATTGCTGTAACCTCTTTGGAGCTAGGTTTCTATGTTGATTCAGCACAGCATCTTCCATAGTGAAGGTTTTTTGCTGACCTACTGCAATAGAAGTTATAAGGGTAAAAAGCAGAACAAATTGCTTCATGTTGTATTTACATTAAATTATAAAGTGGGCAAAAGTAAGTAACCAGAATCATTCAGGGTTTTGGTTATATTTCCAATAAATTAGGAAAGCCGATTTAGCTAATTCCTCTGCGTAATTTTTGCGTACTCCGTGTCTCTGCGCTGAAGCAAAATTCACCTCAACGCAGAGGCACAGAACTCGCGGAGACGCGCAGAGAAAGCAAATGAAAAACTCTAAATATGCCGTACTCTAAACAACGATCACGCGAATCACGAGCAGCCATTGAGCGGCTTTATATCACTATGCGACACCTGTTTATCCGCGGCTTTTACAAGCCAATGGGAATAAGTGGTGAATCTCTAAAAGAAGCTTTGCTTACGCTAAAGCCAGAAATATATGGCGACATTACCAACCCAGAGCGGGTAGAGCTAAACGGTTTGCTCTACGTAGCTGAGCGTTTGCCGAAAGGCATAGAAGAATGCCGATTCATACAACTGGTGGCCCGTGAAGGTTTTGAACAGGCTGGCTACACGCCATTTATTCCGCTAAAGCGTAGAAGAAATTGCTACCGTATAGATAAGGACCGCATGTATGTGGAGATGAGCCGCGGCCGCAGTGACATTTATGATATTCTTACCCACCTTACATTTCTGTACATAGAAGCTGAGAAAATAAAAAATCACGCTATTGACCAGCGAGGAAAGACAACAGATAATTGGAAGCGATTGGCTGAAGTGGTGACTAAGCTTGAAAACGAAGAAGAAATAGAGGAGAAGCAGGCCTTGGTTTATTTAAGTAATGTGCTAGGCCGCACAGTTACTGAAACACAAAGAGCCGTTGATGGATTTAAGAAAAGCTCGGGCTGCAACAACTTGTATCATTTTGCCTACTGGCTGGGGCAATTAGCCATAGATGAGTCTAACAATCTTCCAAAGCGAGAAATAAAAGTATCCGCAAAACTTCGCGAAGTGGTAGGGCATCATGTGTATGGTGAAGTTTGGGCCACTGCCATAAAACGATTTTTGGCACAAAAAGATTGGCTACATAGGCCAATACATATCATAAGTGCCAACCTTCACAGTGTAATGAATGCGCTTTATGGTTTTGAAGCATTGAAAGAAAACAAGTTTGAAAACCTGATGGATTTGGCTGAGTTTACTGGCGCAGATAAAACAGGCAAAGCCGCAGATGTGATCCAGAAATATGCGGGTAAAAATGGTTTGTACTACCTGGGTGATGCCTCAGGGACCAATCTTAGTGTACAAATAATTGATTGCGAAAGACTGGACTTTGCTAAGCTTCCATATTTAAAGAATTATAAAAATGCAGAGGATAACCCTGTACTTATCGTGATGGATTATGCCTTTGGCGAACAAGCCTATGAGTGTATGGACGAACTGCTAAAACCTTTTGAAGTAGAAAATTCAAACACACCACTTAATGTTCAGTCAATCAATGTGATGGGTAAGGCCGGTATACTTGAAGGTAAGAAGGGCGATTTAATGATTCCTACCGCTCATGTGTTTGAAGGAACTGCTGATAATTATCCTTTTGAAAATGATCTATCGCCTGAAGATTTTAAAGGTAGCGGTATTCCTATTTTTTCAGGTCCTATGATTACGGTGCTGGGAACAAGTCTTCAAAATAGGGATGTGCTGCAGCATTTTTTAACATCTACCTGGAATGCCATCGGGCTGGAAATGGAAGGGGCACATTATCAAAAAGCGATACAAAGTGCTGCACGAATTCGCAAAAGCATTCGTCCGGATGTGAAAGTGCGCTATGCGTATTATGCTTCTGATAATCCTCTGGTAACAGGAAGTACGCTTTCATCAGGCAGCTTGGGCATAGAAGGAGTGAAGCCTACTTATTGGATTACCCAAAAGATTTTGGAGAAGATTATGATGGGCCAAAACTAAAAAAGCACCTCCTCTTAGGAAGTGCTTTTATAAGTAATAAGCCTTGTTTAGTTTATGATTCAGCCATCATATCTTTTACTTTCTGCGTCAT
>JAUHWX010000068.1 GCA_030427285.1 Bacteroidia bacterium | reverse complement strand
AAAAAACGTGCGTAGCGCGACTGCATTATTCGAGATTTAGGCCAAATGTACGGTTGACAGTCCGTTTTTGAAATTCATCCCATGATTTACTTTCAGTATTGATGTGCTTATCGATGATCGACTTGTACCTCTCATCTTCATAAACACTTTGCAGATGTGCCTTACCCGTCCGGGCCAAAGTACGGTTCGTGCTAAAAAGAGCATCAAAATAATTTTCAGCAAGATTGGCATCAAAATACTGCATAGCCATCAGGGCCTCCATCGCCTTCATGCGGGTGAGAAAACCATAGCCCGAAGATGAATATGCTTTGAGATTTTCCAAAGCCTCAAAATCTCTAAACAAAGCCACACGATACAGCAAAGTGGTGATGTAAACTTCATGATCGGGCAGTCCAGGGTGCTGCGCCCAAAAGTCATCTTTCAGCCAATTATTGGATTCTTTATCATCAAATGAAATGCTTCTATTAATAGCATCATGGCGAAGTTGGTAGGAGTTTCCTTTTCTCAATTTTTCGATTTCCTTAGACAAATCCCCTTCCGGGGATTCTACCAATTGTATGGCTTCTTTTTGAAGCTGTACATCCTTGCTTTTCAAAGCTACAAGCAAAAGTTCATCAGCGAGTTTTGACTTTCCTTCCACCAGCTGTTTCAAGGCTTCTGCACGTACCGAGAAAAACTCGCTTTCGTTTTTTGTAACCTCTATCAAAAAGGTTTCTTTTTCTTCAAGAGAATGCTGCTCTGCATTTCTCACAGCATAATACCTATCAAGTAGCGCCAATGATTCCTCGTATTGAATTTGTAAATATTCAATTGGCTTGTTTTCTGTTATATCAGCTAATACGTGCATATTAGGATTGACAATCCAGTATTTGCATCTATGATTTTGACCCGCTATAAATGTAAACTCCGTACTAGCACTATCTGTAATCAGCCATAGTTCATTTTTCGATGGTTCCTGACCTTCAACCGCAAGCTTCATATCAAAAAACATATTCAAGTATGAATCACTTGTATGATTAAAAACCATTACACCATCTTCTTTGACCTTTGAGGTTACTTTTGCCGCTGGTTCGCCCGAAGAGTAAACCCATTTTTGAAAAAAGTAAGAATAATCTGTTCCAGCAACCTGTTGAATCGTACTATTCAAAGAATCCGTGGTCACCAATCCAAAAGCATTTTGCTCCAAATAGTATTTTATCACCTCATCAAACTTTTCTTTGCCCAAACTTTCGTTCAGCATATAAAGCACCCAAGCCCCTTTATGGTAAAACCGAGCAGAACCCGCCTTTCCATTTCCCAAAGGCACAGTGTCAATTTTTGAAGCTTCAAAAACCATTTGAGCCGCTTTGTATCGCTCCCAATCAAAAAAGTCTTGACCGTACAAGTGTTTTTCTGAAAGCCATTGATAGTAAGTTGCAAAACCTTCGTGCAGCCAATGTTCGTCACTACCTGTGGCTGTCACCAAATTGCCAAACCATTGATGCGCCAGTTCGTGGGCATTCACATAGGTGTAGTTTCTATCATTAAAAGCTACCTCATCCACCAAAAAGAAATCACCAAAAATGGTGGCCGTGGTGTTTTCCATCGCCCCATGCTGAAAATCCTGAACAGGCACTTGCTTGTAATTCTCCCATGGGTAAGGCACGCCTATTTCCTTTTCCAGAAAATTGAAAATCTCTTCATTTTTATAATAGTACCACCTGTAATCTTCCTCCCTATCGGGGTAATAATATTGCCAGAGCGAAACACCTGATTTGCTCACGGTTTTCTTAAGCTCGTACTTTCCAATTGCCAACATCATAAGGTAGCTGCTGTGTGGCTTAGCCATTTTATAATGCCAGCGAGTTTGTATGCCTTCTTCTTCCTTTGAAACCAAGGAACCGTTCGATATCACCTCGTACTTGCTATCAAACAGCACTTCAATCTCGGTAATCAGCTTGTCCGTTTGTTCATCAAAATGTGGCACCCAGTGTCTATTGTCTATACCTTGGCCCTGTGTCCAAACTTGCCTACGGCTTAGCCCTGTTTCATCATCCCAGCCAATAAAAAACATTCCTCTTCGCGGGTGAGCGGTGTATTTTATAGAAATAGAATTGGAATCTAACAGCTCTTCTGGCCACAGCCAAATACCTTTGTTATCTGAAGCATATTTCACCTCTGCATTATTTAGCGTCACTTTTTCAAACTCCATATTCACGCCATTCAGATAAATGGAATCGACCTTGCCGAAAGGTTTGAAAGCCAATTGCACAGTGCCATGCACAGTGGTTTCATTGGTGTCCAGTTCAAGGGAAAGGTGGAGGTGGGTGAAATCAATCGACTGCGCACTAAGAAATCTAATAGCCCCCAAAAGGAATAAAAAGCAAAATCTAATTTTCATGTGGCTAAATTTAGCTTTTGTAGCAAAGATGATAATGTGGAAAACAACATTTTTCCAACATCCTCCATTCCATTGCTCTTCCTATTTTTGAAAGCTCATGCGAATCCTTCAAACACCCATAGAATATTTAAAGGGAGTAGGTCCGGCCAAGGCTGATCTGCTGAAGAAAGAGTTACGCATTTTCACCTATCGTGATTTGCTCAACCTCTTCCCTTTTCGCTATGTGGATAGAAGTCGGTTTTACAAAATCAATGAAATTTCTTCTACCGAAACAGAAGTTCAGATAATTGGTAAAATCACTAAATTGGAAGAAGTGGGAGCGGCTCGTGCCAAAAGGCTTACCGCGCACTTTGTGGACGAAACTGGGAGTGTGGAACTAGTTTGGTTTAAGGGTGTTAAATGGCTCAAAAATTCGCTGAAGCTTAATCAGCCCTATGTGCTTTTTGCCAAGCCGAGTATGTTCAACAACCGCTACAACTTTGCGCATCCTGATTTAGAATTATTAGAAGAATTTAAAGCTAGTCCGCTACAAGGTTTACAGCCCGTATATCCTTCTACCGAAAAGCTGAACGGCAGAAACATTAACGCGAGGACGCTGGCTAAGCTTACGCAGACATTGCTTCCACAGCTCAAAGGCGCATTGCCCGAAATCTACCCCCCAGAATTTCTTAAAGAAAATGGGCTCGCCCCTCGTGAGGCATCTTACTTCGAAGTTCACTTTCCTAAAAATGTGGAGCGTCTTGAAAAAGCACGTTATCGCTTGAAGTTTGACGAATTCTTTATGCTTCAGCTGGATATGATTCGCCAAAAGAAAATACACCAGATAAAGCAGCGGGGGTTTCCATTTTCCGCTTTAGGCGAAAACTTCAACAACTTTTATAATAATGAATTGCCTTTTGAGCTTACCGGAGCACAAAAAAAGGTATTGAAGGAAATCCGTAAAGACATAATGCATGGCCTGCACATGAACCGCTTGGTGCAAGGGGATGTGGGAAGTGGCAAAACCATAGTGGCACTGATGTGTATGCTGATGGCCATTGACAATGGTTTTCAGGCTTGCCTGATGGCGCCCACTGAAATACTAGCCACCCAGCATTATAATGGTTTGAAAGAGTTGGTCGAAAATTTACCAGTAGAAATTGCTTTACTCACTGGCTCCACTAAAGCTGCTGCTCGAAGAGAGCTTCATGCCAAATTGGAAGACGGAAGTCTACACATCCTCATTGGCACCCATGCTTTGATTGAAGACAAAGTGAAGTACAAAAATCTGGGCATGGCCGTGATTGATGAACAGCACCGTTTTGGTGTAGCCCAACGTGCACAGCTTTGGAAAAAGAACACACTTCCTCCTCATATTCTCATTATGACAGCTACGCCCATTCCGCGCACATTGGCCATGTCGGTTTATGGAAATCTTGATATTTCGGTGATTGATGAATTGCCTCCTGGAAGAAAACCCATAACCACGGTACATCGATATGATTCCAACAGGCTAAAGGTTTTTGGCTTTATGAAAGATGAAATCGCCAAAGGCCGACAGGTGTATGTGGTGTATCCGCTCATCGAAGAGTCCAAGCAAATGGATTACAAAGATTTGCAGGATGGCTATGAAAGTATTGTCCGTGCCTTTCCACAGCCTGATTACCAAGTGAGCATTGTGCATGGCAAAATGAAAGCCGCAGATAAGGAGTGGGAAATGCAAAGGTTTGCGAAAGGAGAAACACAAATAATGGTAGCTACCACTGTGATAGAGGTTGGTGTGAATGTTCCCAATGCTTCAGTAATGGTAATTGAAAGTGCAGAACGATTTGGCCTAAGCCAACTGCATCAGCTTAGAGGAAGAGTAGGCCGTGGTGCCGAGCAATCCTTCTGCATACTGATGACCAGCCACAAGCTGAGCAGCGATGCCAAAACCAGAATCAAAACGATGGTTCGCACCAATGATGGTTTTGAAATTTCGGAAGTAGACATGAAGCTTCGTGGGCCTGGTGACTTAATGGGAACCCGCCAAAGTGGAATTTTGAACCTCAAGATTGCCGACCTGATGAAAGATGGAGCAATTTTGGAGCAAGCCAGAAACGCAGCTATCAACCTTCTGGAAAAAGATCCGCAACTAAATCAACCTGAACACAACGGCATTTTGCGCTATTTCAATTCTCAGGTAAAGCAAAAAATGCAGTGGGGACGAATCTCCTAAATCTTAAGTACTTTCGAGCAATGTTTAAAAAGCGAAAAATTGATTATCTAATCATCGGTGCTCAAAAGTCAGGCACCACTTCGCTTTACGAATATCTGACGGCTCACCCAAAAATTGATGCCGCCAATAAAAAAGAGATTCATTATTTTGATGCCAACCACGATAAAGGAAAGAATTGGTACCATCTGCGTTTTCCTTGGACCCGTGGCCACTTGCAGGGAGAAGCTACCCCCTATTATCTCTTTCATGATGCTTGTCCTAAGCTCGTAAAAAAGTATAATTCAAAAGTCAAATTGATAGTAATACTGCGTAACCCTGTGGATAGAGCATTCTCACAATATAGGATGAATGTAAAGCGGGGTGATGAGACCCTACCCTTTGTTGATGCTTTGCACGCTGAGGAAAAAAGATTGATGAATGCCAGCGCTAGTGATCCTCAATCTGTGGTATTTTCATATAAAAAAAGAGGACTATACGCTGAACAGCTTGATAGATGGCTAAAACACTTCAGCAAAGAGCAACTCATGATTTTGGAATACGAGCACTTTTTCAAGAACCCTTGGATAGAAATACAAAAAGTCTATCGATTTTTGGGTCTGTCAGAATATGAAGATGAGCTCCCTTCATTTGAGTCCAATAAAAATATCGACAATATGACGCTGTCCGAGGATGCAAAAACACTTTTAAGACGTTATTTTGCCGGCCCAAACAAAACGCTTACTCAGCAATATAATATCAACTTTGAAGAGTAATACAAAAACCGTTATCACATCCAAAGGGTCCAGCATTGGAAACTCCCTTCTTGAACTGTGGCGCAGCCCAGCCCTTATTAGAGCGTTTGCCTCTAGAGACTTGAATGTGCGATACGCACAAACTTACCTTGGATTTATTTGGAGCGTAATTCAACCGTTGTTTGGACTTTCTACCTTGTTTATTCTCTTCAATAAAATTGCAGGCATTCCTACAGATGGGATTCCTTTTTTAGCTTTTGCCCTTAGTGGACTTATCTTTTGGAATTATTTCAACTACGTACTTTCACAATCAGCCGGTGCGATGGTGGCCATGCAAGCTATGGTAAAGAAAATTTATTTACCCCGATTATCTATACCTACTGCAAAAGCTTTGGTAGGTTTGGTTGATTATGCGGTAGGCCTTCTAATGCTTATTGCAATATGTATTTACTATAACATTAGTTTAGTAGGGATGCTTATACTTCCTGTAATTTTGATTTGTACAGCTATGGCTGCCCTGGGCATAGGCCTTACCATAAGCGCAATTTCTTTGCGCTACCGAGATGTTCAACAAATAATTCCTTTTGCATTACAGCTCTTATTTTTCCTTACCCCTGTGGCCTATCCTACCGCATTACTTTCCTCCCTTATTGGTGAAAACTGGAAATGGATGGTTTACCTCAACCCTATTGCAGGAATGCTTGAAATTTTCAGAGGGTTTTTATTTGAAACACCATACAGCACTCTAGCATGGGGTTCTTTAATTTTGACTCCCATGTTACTCTTAATAGGCCTATGGAGTTTTGTACGAGCCGATAAAAAAATGGCTGATATAGTGTAATGGAAGAGATAGGAATACATATCAAAAACCTAGCTAAGGAGTATGAAATTAGCAAAGAGGGACGAAAGCAAAAATTTCAAGCATTACGAGGAGTTAGCTGCAAAATAAAGCGTGGAAAAATAACCGGCATTATTGGCAGCAATGGTTCTGGTAAATCTACCATGCTCAAAATACTATCTCGTATTACTTACCCCACTTCAGGCTCCGTTGAAATTATTGGTAATGTAGCTTCTCTTCTGGAGGTAGGAACGGGTTTTCACCCCGAGCTGAGTGGCAGGCAAAACATCTTCCTCAATGGATCGATCCTCGGCATGTCACGGGCAGAAATTAAATCCAAGTTTGATGACATTGTAAGCTTTAGTGGTGTTGCTGATTTTATTGATACACCAGTGAAACATTACAGTAGCGGTATGTACGTTCGTTTGGCCTTTTCGGTGGCAGCCAACCTTACACCCGATATTCTTTTGGTGGATGAAGTGCTCGCAGTAGGCGATGCTACTTTTCAGCAAAAGTGCCTCGACAAAATGAATGACGCCAGTATGAAAGACCATCGAACGGTGGTTTTTGTGAGTCATAACATGAGCGCTGTAAGACAACTTTGTGATGAAGTAATTTGGTTAAAAAATGGACAAATCGTCCAGATTGGAAATCCTGATGAAGTAACTGCGGCCTACCTTCAAAGTATGGATATACTCAGTAAGGAGCAACCTATTAACTTACGGACAGATCGAAAGGGTGCAGGTGGAGCCAAAATCACCAAGCTACAGTGGCAAAACCAAGATGAGCTTTTACAATCCGGTTTACCAGCTGCGATTGATATTGAGTATGAAGTAACGGAAATGCAAAAGGTTGCCAACGTAAATTTTAGGTTGAATGTATTTAATGATAATGGAGAATACCTTACCTCGCTAAGTAATCAAATTGCGAACGTTCCCTTTCAGCAGGTTGCTGCCAAGGGTAGTTGTGTTTGTAGTTTTGACCGTCTGCCCCTAGCTGAAGGCTCCTATTACATTACTGCAAATCTTTTTGTAAATGGCATAAAATGCGACCGTGTGGAACGTGCATTAAGTTTCAAAGTAATACAAGGCGATTATTATGGGTCTGGTCTCACAAACTTTAAAGATAGCCCGGGTATTTATATTGATCAGGATTGGAAATACCTAAATTAAAGTTGTTCCTTTTCCAGCCTTTCTAAGCCGGCCTGATAAAGCTTCATATCCCATTTGTTTTTCTCTAAAATTGCCAAACCATACTTGCGGGCCATTTCTTCGTCCCTTGACTTTTGCGGGTTCACATTTTCTTTTTTCACCTCGGGTATTTCCATTGACAGTTTTCTACTCAATAGATTTGTACTTTCCATCATCCGCTCGGTGATACCAATAAATTCAAAACGAGATTCCACATTTTTCAAAGCTTCAGAAAAACAAGCTTCTTCAGCAAGTGTTGTGTCATACAATCCTCCTCCCAGTCTTTTAGTTTGCCAATTTTGAGCAAAAGGTGTTTCCAAAAAATCTTCGAAGCTCATACCTTTTAGATAGTCATCTCCTTGATAAGTAGAACGCTGAAAGTGCCAATAGTGAGAAATAACCCGGGCAACAGGGTGTCTTAAAAAAGTAATTTTGAAAGCCTTCTTAAACAACTGTTTCATTTCTGGTTCCCAGCCAAAGTGACCAACGGCTACCTTCTTTTTGTTGGATGCAAATTCTCGAACTCCTGATTTGAAATTTTCAAAACCATATATGCGCTGAATTTCTGTATGTTCAAACTTCTTCAAAAAAGCAACCTTTAGCGAGGTACCTCCTGTTTTAGGTATATGCAGAAATAGTATTTTCGTCTTGTTTTTAAAAACCTTTAAAATCATTGGCTTATTAGATCACCTATTATCATCATCGGGATGCACCGTAGTGGCACTTCTTTGGTAGCTAAAGTACTTGAAAAGGCCGGGATTTTTATGGGAGTGCTAAAAGACCATAATTACGAGGCCATGCACTTTTTGAGCCTCAACCAACAAACATTATGGGCAGCAAATGCTAGTTGGCTGGAACCCAAAGTTCCTCAAGAATTATTCTGGAAAACCATACCCGCCAAAGCATTATATAATGAGCACTTTAAAATAAACGGTAAAATACAGCGGATAAAGTATACGCTAAGCTCGCCATCTTGGGGATGGAAAGATCCCCGTAATACATTTACACTTCCTATGTGGCTCAGTGTTTTTCCCAATGCCAAAGTACTGCATATAACCAGAGATTGTGAGGAAGTAGCACTAAGTCTGGCCAAGCGAAATGGTGTAAGAGGTGAGGTAAATGACCCACGATTAAATGACCTGAATTTCAACCGCGAGCTTTGGAAAACTTACATTGATCAAGGAAAAAAATATGCCGATGACCTCGGAGAAAGATATTTTGAAATCGACTATAGTGACATTACAGCATTGAATAAAATGGCCATTGCCAAACTCGAAGCATTTACGGAAACCAAACTTGCAGAGCTTTTTGCGCATTACGTAAAAACACCCTAAGCTTTTCCCTGCAAATCGCGTATTTTGCCACCTTTAGCTATTATGCCCAAAGTATCCGTAATAATTCCCAACTACAATCACGCAGCATATTTACCGCAGCGCATAGAAAGTGTATTGGCCCAAACTTATCAGGATTTTGAACTCATTATCTTAGATGATAAGTCTCCTGACAATAGTAGAGAGGTGATAAACGGATATGCCAGTTTAAATCCAAATATCAAGACAGTATTTAACACCGAAAACAGTGGAAGTACCTTTGCCCAATGGAATAAAGGAGCTGCAATGGCCACAGGAGAATACCTTTGGTTTGCCGAGAGTGATGACTATTGTGAGCCCACATTGCTAGAGCACTTGGTTCCTCTTTTAGATAATAATCCTGATGTAGGTATTGCTTATGCGCAAACTTATTTGGTAAATGAAGAAAGCCAAATTATAAATAGCTACGCCAAGAATTTAGAGTTTATCTATAAAACCAAAGATTGGGAAAAAAACTTTGTGAAAGCAGGAAAGGAAGCAGGCAAGGATTGGCTATACTTTCACAACCCCATCCCTAATGCAAGCGGGGCACTAATTCGCAAGTCGGTATTTATGGCAATTGGTATGGCAGATACTTCTATGAAACTAAACGGTGATTGGTTTCTGTATGCCAAAATATTGACACACAGCAATCTTGCATTTTGTGCTGAGCATCTCAATTATTTTAGGGTTCATGAGCATACCCAACGCCAAAGAGCACGTGCCACAGGTCAGGTGTATCAAGAGATTATCACCATCAACAACTACTTACGTGAGCATATACCCGGAAGTGAAACTAATGCCAATAAAGCCATGGCGATTGTAGCAAGGTGGTGGATTGGCAGCCTGTTTTTTCAAAAGAGAAATGCCGATTATGTGCGTACCAACTGGCAACTTTACACCACTTTTAGGAAGTATTATCCGTGGTTACTGCCCCGCATATTTTACCATATCCTTTTTTTGATGGTTAGATTTGTAATCAGAGCAACGGGACTGCTAAAACTTGCTAAACAGTTGCGACATTGGTTATTTCCTAAAAAATACTTTCACCCTTGAACGTTCATTTTTCAATAATAATACCCGTGTATAATGCTGAAAAAACAGTTAGAGAAACACTGAACAGCATTTCAAACCAATCCTATCCTAAGTTTGAAATTATATGTGTGAATGATGGTAGCACCGATCGGTCAGAGGATATAATATTGAAATGGAAAGAAGCAAATCCTACCCTAGATTTCACCTTAGTAAATCAAGAAAATAAGGGATTAGGGAATGCTCGAAACCGTGGAATTAATACCGCCAAATATCCCTGGACGGCATTTTTGGATGCTGACGATACTTGGGTTACAAAAAGACTAGAACAAATGGCTAGTTATGTGACTCAGTCTCCATGTGATGTCTTTTATACTAGCTTCAAAACATTTGGCAGAACAGATACTCCAAGAGTAAGAAATGGTCATACCCTACATAATTTTGAAGATATACTCATTCAAGGTAATCCAATAATGCCCTCGGCTGCTGTAGTGCGTACAGCTCTGCTTTTAGAGTATCCCTTTAGCGAAAGTAAAGCCTTGCATGGAGCTGAAGACATTGATCTTTGGCTAAGGTTACTCCACGATAATAAGACATTTTGCTATATAGACGAGGCACTCACCAATTACCGGGAAACCGGTGGTATGAGTACACGAATAACTGAACATATTGAGCACGTAATAAATGTGATTGAAAAATATTACAAGCTAGGATGGATTGATGATTCTATTTACGAAAAGGCTATACATCGCAAAAACTGGGAGGCGGGTCGCTATTATCACAAGAATGGAAAGTTTAAAGAAGCGAATATCCATTATTCCAAAGCAGGCCAGCTTGGTATTAAGCAATTAACTATTCAATACTTCGCTAAGCTAAAAATCACTTGCTAGCATCACTCCAACCTCTGTAAAGAGCCAGCATTTCCGCTGCTGTTTTAGGGTTTCTACCTCGCATATATTGCACAAGACTAGTGTACTTTCCATGTTCATTATAGTTTGCCACTATTGCCGGTAATACAGCCTCCATAATTCTTTGATATCTTGGCCCTTTAGTATCCCTAAACATGAATTTCATTTCGCCATAGGCAGAAAGATAATCACCTTGATCGAGATATATTTCAGCTGAACTCATGCGCGCAGCTTCCATTACAGAAGATATTTCAGTAGCCTTATCAAAAGTAAGAAGCGCCAAATCTATTTGCTTTTGCGCTTTGTATACATTTCCTAACTGGTTGATGGCAATAATATTATAAGGCGCAATATCCACAGCCTCTAACGCATCTTGCATAGCACCTGGTACGTTTTGCAACACCAGTTTACCCATAGAGCTGTAGTAGCGAATCGGATTGGCAAAATTGTCCATATTATAATATGGATTAATAGCTTCTTCAGCAGCTGGAATAATGCGCTGAGCATTCCTCTGAGCGTTAGCTTCCAATACTTTCACACTTGCTTTTTCCCCTTTCCAGCGATATGAACATACGATAGCAGAAAACAACCCAAGTCCTGCAAGCACCAATAATACGGGCTTAGCCGAAAGTGTAAACCCTTTTTCCTTTCCCTGGATATTATTTCTAAAGAGCATAGCAATCATTGCCATTAGCAAAAAGCTATGACTTGTTCGCTCAAGCGGAAAATCTGTAAGCGAAAAAAGAAGATAGGCCAACAACCCAAAACCTACCGACAAATCTATTGCCAGGTCATTCTTATTGAGCGGTTGCCGTAAGTTTTTAGATAGCTGTGCAAACGCCAGCACAAATATTCCTAGAAAAAACACTAGTGCCAATGGCCCGCCTTCAGCAAGCACCCATAAGTAATCGTTATGCGGCCGTTGTACGTGAGTTACACCTTGCTGCACACCATTTTCGAGCCCAGCTAACCCATACTTAGGAAAATTGATTTTCCAATTACCAGGCCCTACACCGAGCATTGGACTGTCCTCCAGCATTTTTATACTGTTGTTCCAAAACACAAATCTATTCTCGAGGTTAGTCGTATCAGAAACAGAGCTACTCACTTTTGCCGCAGAAAATAAGGCAACTAACAAAACCACCGCTATTCCAGCAGCTAGCCCAACTTGTTTTATGGGAAACTTCACTTCCAAGGACTGACGCTTACGAAGAAGATAAAACACAAAAAGGAAAACAAATGCCGAAACAAATACAGCTAACCATACTCCACGAGTACGAAGTACAAACACCTCCGCTATCAACAAAAATGTAAGAATCAGACTTAATCTTTTCCAACCTTTTTCTAAGGTTACGGCACCTATAATGCTAAATGGTAAGCTAAGCATCAACACCGATGAGAGGAGGTTTTTATGACCAAACGTACCTGAGACTACGTATATGTTAGAAATAAAATCTCCACTTCCGAGTGATTTTAATATTTCAAATAATGTGATTGCTGCCGATATGCTTCCAAAAACAACAATTCCTTTTATCAAGTTTTCGGGACGTAAATTTTTGCTTTGAAATAAAAGTAGCAAAGCTGTAAGCACCCCAAATGAAAGCACATACCTGCTCATGGTTGCCCAGCTTTCTACCGGATTTATAGCCACTGAAACCGCAACCAAATTAATTACCAAAAAACCTGTGAAACTCCACAAAACCCAGGCAAAATTAACTTTTGCTATTCCTTTGCTGGACAACATTATTAAGGCTGAAACCATAAGACCTACTGAACCAAAAAGCTGATGTGGAATTAATGTACTATCTATCAAGCTCTTTACATACACCAAAGGCATAAGTCCAAAAAGGAGCATAGTAATTATGGAAAGAATGTTGTTGTTTTGCTTCACTTGAGCCATAAAAAATTCAATTTGCGGCTAAAAGTAAACATTGCAGAGCATTGTATTAATTTTGAAAGCTTAGTTTTTCACTATCGCCCATTTACCCTCATTTAGATAAAAATTTGAAGCCATAGGCCCCGAGAAATCAAATAGAAAAAAAGAACGCACCTGGAAGGAGTATAGTTACCGCGTTCACAACTACTATAAGCGTACTGGGCGATATACCTTTATCGGTAAAAACCTGCTGCGACTCATTGCTGTATTAGTTGGGTTTGCCCTTTTTGTGTGGCTCTTTACTCGCTACGTAATTGATTTGGATATGATGGAGGAGCTCATCTTTTCTCACCTCCCCAATTGGCTGATTGTAGGTACCCTTTTTCTTAGCGAATGTTTTACAGGCATCCTCCCACCTGATATGTTTATCCTTTGGGCAAAAACTTTTGAACATCCCTATTTTGTTGTTTTCATTTTAGCACTCAGCTCCTATATCGGTGGCATTGTTTCCTGGACAATAGGAACACGCCTTCATCACCTTAAGCGTGTAAAACAATGGGTGGATATTAAATTTGCCGAACAGTTTAAAATTTTTAGAAAATATGGTGGACTGGTAATTTTTATCTCCGCGCTTACGCCACTTCCATTTTCACCCATCAGCGTAGTTGCCGGCATGGTGGATTATCCGTTTAAGAAATATCTCTTGGTGGCTTTAAGTCGCTTTTTAAGGTTCTTCCTTTATGCCTACGTTTTTTACCACGTGCTATAGTAGCCCTACATTTGCCACATGGCAATTACACAAAGACAACTTTTTTTAGACCACCTAGCACAAACCACTGACTTCCCCATGAGCCTGGAAATAGTGCGTGCTGAAGGTTCGTATATGTATGATCCTGATGGAAAATCGTATTTGGATTTAATCTCAGGAATTTCGGTAAGCAGCATTGGCCATCGCCATCCCAAGGTGGTGAAAGCCATCAAAAATCAAGTAGACCAATACATGCACCTGATGGTGTATGGTGAGTATATCCAAACACCTCAGGTAGCCCTTGCTCAAAAATTGGCAGAGCTATTAGGCGAAGGATTAGACTCCACCTATTTTGTAAACTCTGGCTCCGAAGCCAATGAAGGTGCTATGAAACTAGCCAAGCGTGCCACGGGCAGGGCTGAAATCATTAGCATGAAAAAAGCCTATCACGGCAGTACACAAGGTGTGCTTTCGATTATTGGTGATGAAGATTTTAAGCGTGGTTTTCGCCCCTTGCTGCCTGGTACACGTGCCATTCAGTTTGATTCTTTTGATGATTTGGAGCATATCACCACTAAAACCGCAGCGGTAATCGTGGAGCCCATTCAAGGGGAAGCTGGCTACATACCACCATCGCAAGAGTACCTTAGTGCTTTGCGCAAAAAGTGTAATGAAACCGGAGCCCTCCTCATTTTTGATGAAGTACAGTGTGGCTTTGGGCGAACAGGAAAAATGTTTGCTCATCAACACTATGGCATTAAGCCAGACATTATTACCCTGGCCAAAGGAATGGGCGGGGGAATGCCCATCGGAGCGTTTATCGCTTCACGCGAATTGATGGCACATTTCAAAGACAATCCTATTCTTGGGCACATCACCACTTTTGGCGGACACCCTGTTTCTTGTGCTGCCTCTTTAGCCTGTGTAAATGTAATAGTGGATGAAAAGCTTGTTGAAGGGGTAAAAGCCAAAGAGCTACTATTCAGAGAACTTTTGGTACACCCAAAAATAAAGGAAGTACGGGGCAAAGGGCTGATGCTTGCCATACAGCTCGACACTTTTGAAAACGTACAAAAGGTAATTGACCATTGCCTTAAAAATGGTGTGGTAAGCGATTGGTTTTTGTTTTGCGACAATGCCATCCGTCTAAGCCCACCACTAAACATTGACGAAGAAGACATTCGTAAGGCTTGTAAAATATTACTTGAAGGAATTGATTTAATATAAGCCAAAGACCTGTCAGGTTTTGAAAACCTGACAGGTCTCTTAAATACAAAACCCCCGCTCCGAAATTTTTCAGTGCGGGGGTTTTTCAATCATGGATTATTTCAAAACTACTTAAATAACACCTTTTGCAGCGATGTAGTATTTGAATCGGATATTTT
>JAUHWX010000299.1 GCA_030427285.1 Bacteroidia bacterium | reverse complement strand
TCCCTTAAGGGCAAAGATCTTGATGCACGCGAAATAGGAAAGAAACTTGGTGTAAACCTACTACTGGAGGGAAGCCTGAGAAAAGCTGCCAATAAGGTGCGCATCAGTGTGCAACTGGTTACGGCCGAAAATGGATTTCGGATTTGGACTGAAAAATACGATCGTGAGCTGGATGACATTTTTGCTATACAGGACGAAATAGCCAATTGTGTACTTGAGCGTTTGCAACTGGAATTAGAAAAAAACTTTACCAGTAATAATTACACCCAAAATACCGAGGCTTACCAGTTACTTTTAAAGGGAATATATTTTTTTAGAAGAGATTTTGACGGTAACATAAAGGCATTGGAATACTTCAAAAAGGCTACAGAGCTGGCGCCAGACTATGGCGAGGCGTATGCCTATATGGGCGAAACACTAATTCACCATGCCGCCTCTGGAATAATCTCTACTATTGATGCGCATGAGCAAGCAAGAGCCTATGCCTACACCGCCTTAGGGCTAAATCAGTACGACCCACACGCGCACAAAGTCCTGGCATTTATTCATCTGTTTTACGACTGGAATTGGGATGCCGCCATAGAATCCTACCAAAAAGCAGTGCGCTATGGTTTGCCCAATCAAAATGATTTTATCATCTATTACTACATATTCCTTGAAAATGATGTTGATAAAGCCATAGAAATAGCTCAAAAATTATTGGAAACTGATCCTCTACATTTCGGTAGCTATTGGCAGGTTGGAATCTCCTATTATTTTGCGGCTCGCTTTGAACCGGCCATTGAGGCCTTCAATAAAGCCATTGAACTTGAACCTTCCAACAGCGAATCTTATCATTGGAAAAGTACAGCACTTGGCTTTTTAAACAAGTTTGATGAAGCCAAAGAAGCTTCCCAAAAAGCCATTGAATTAAGTGAAGATAATCCGTGGACGCACTTTTCTCATCTCATTTTAAAAATACTACTGGGCCAAGAAAAAGAAGTTTTACAAAGTGTAGAAAGTCAGGAATTTTTAGACCCCATGGACCCTGCCCTACTTTACGCCATGATGGGCATGAAAGATGAAGCCTTTGCAAAACTGGAAGAAGGATATAAAGCGAAATCTGTAATGATGGTTACCCTCAAACATTATTGGATGTGGGATGCTATTCGCGATGATGAACGTTTTCAGGCAATGATTGAAAGGATGAGTTTTCCTGAAATTGTATTGGAGGAGCCAATTATTAGTGGCAGCACTCTGCCGACTTCAAGTGACCAAAAAGGGATTGCATCCACTCCAGACCCGGAAACCCTGGCTACTCTGGAGCAATTAAAACAACTGATGGATGAAGATGAGATTTATCTCAATCCTTCACTTTCGCTGAGAGAGTTAGCGCATTCATTACAAATTCACCCTAACAAACTCTCTTGGCTGATCAATGAAAATCTCGGCAAAAACTTTAATGAATACATTAACAGTTGGCGTTTAACGGCTTTTCAGCAAAAAGCACTTGACCCTGAAAATAGCAACATCACATTATTGGGCTTAGCTTATGAAAGTGGCTTTAACTCTAAATCTGTTTTCAACGAATTTTTCAAACGCTCTACAGGTCTTACCCCCCGGGCGTGGGTGAAATCCCGTCAGCCATAAGGACTTAATGTACTCGATTCTTATGATACCAACACCTCAAAAAAAGTCCAGAATTGTAATGTGGGACGATGCACGCACTTTATTGAGGCAGTTTTGCGGAACATAAAAATTAAAAGATGAAAACAAATTTCAATTATGCTAAACTAATGGGGGTGAGCTTTTTGCTACTCATTATTTTTGGATTCTTCGGCATGGCCTATGTTCCTATTACGCTGTATGATTACAGCAGTGCTGCTCAAACCCTCACACAAGTTAAAGCCAACCCTCAGATATTGAGATACGGCATTTTGGCTACGGTATTGATGAATGTCTCCAGCCTTTTTTTGGCGATTTTCACTTACCGTTGGTTAAAGAAGTTCTCCGCCACACTGGCCGTAAGCGCTGCCCTTTTTTTAATGACGGGCGCCCTGATTTCCTTGGTCAATGAACTCAATAGTGTATCTGTATTACACTTTACACAATACTCTGAAAACCCCGAAATGATTGCTCTCTATCTAAATCTTTATCAAATGGGAGTATTTATAGCCACTATGTTTTGGGGTCTCTGGTTGCTGCCTGTGGGGTATGCTCTTATGTTTCAATCAAGGTCGGTTAAAGTGTTGGGTGTTTTAGTCATTATTTCCGGTGCAGGTTACATGTTTGATAGTCTATTTTACCTGCTTTGGGAGCAAAAGATATTGGTATCGGACTATACCTTTTTAGGAGAAATCATATTTACCATCTGGGCTCTTTTTCAGCGTAAGTCAGAGTTTGAACCCTTTCAATTCGCACTACCCGAAAAGCGTTTCTCAGCCAACTTTTTACGATAACGATACATACCTAAGCCCGTGAAAACCTCAATCGCAGAAAGCCAAAAATTCAGTTCTTATCAAATACAATTGCTTATTTGCATTGCCGGTTTGCTGTTTACAATGGTGTTGGATTTTATGCTTTTGCCGGCCATCAGCGCGATGGTTATGCCCGCATTAGATCTTAGCACCAGCCAATTTGGATATGTGGTTTCAGCCTACTCTATTAGTGCTGGAACTTCCGCATTAATCTTCAGCACCTTTGCCGATAGGTTTGAGCGCAAAAAGCTTTTAATGTTTATATATACTGGCTTTTTGATTGGTATTCTGGGCTCCGCATTGGCACAGGGCTTTTGGATGCTGATAGCCGCGCGGGTGTTTACAGGCATTTTTGGTGGTGTAGTTGCGGCCATTTGTTATGCTATGGTTAGTGAGATTTTCTCTTTGCAGCAGCGAGGAAGAGCTATGGGCTCTCTTCATGTAGCCTTCGCGCTGTGCCAGGTGTTAGGT
>JAUHWX010000067.1 GCA_030427285.1 Bacteroidia bacterium | reverse complement strand
TCCTGGCTTTGGCAAAGCCACAGTTCCCAATTCCTCTTTTGAAGAAATTAGTACAGGCAATTTTAAGTAGCAAATCAATGGATCCAATCCACTGCTCTTACCATGAAAATAGGATTCCATCTGACCTAAAATTTTCTTTAGCTCAACTATGGAATTTTTATCAATATCGGTATCGGGGTCAATTCGGTTTACAGCGTACTTATCGTAAATAGCTGCGCATAATGCACCACTACTTCCTACACCATAACCTTCGGGAATAGAACTATCAAAATAGAATCCGGCTTCAATATCAGCCTCCAAACTTTTAAGATCAAGAGGAGCAATAATTTCGCCACTTTCCTGAAGTTCCTTCAAATACTGAAAATACTTCTTTAGGCTAGCGTTGCTCTTTTCAGACTTACCTTCCAGCGCATCACTTTGTTTAAAAGCTCCACGATAAAAATCATAAGGAATAGACAATCCCTGAGAGTCGTTAATGATGCCGTACTCCCCAAAAAGGAGAATCTTAGCATAATAAAGTGGATTCTTATTCATCTATCTAATTTTATGCGTCTAACAGCATCACGCGGCAAATATAACTTAAAAGTCAGTACCGAGTATTTAGTACAAAGTACTGAGGCTTAAAACCAAGTGTACTTGATACTTTGTACTAAGTACTTAATACTTCTTTGGTCCTTCACCCACTCTATCACAAATATATCTTCCGTCTTTCAAATACTGCTTCAACTCACTATCAACAAAGGACTTAACTTTTTGTTCCGCTGTAGCGGGAAATAGCACGTGTACATTGGCACCAGCATCCAAAGTAAAGTACACAGGCGTTCCCGTTTCCTTTCTATACTCGCGAATGCGTTCAATGATATGTACGGTATTGGGCTTCATTAAGATGAATGATGGATCAGAAGTCATCATCATGGCATGTAGCGTCAATGCTTCACTTTCTACCAGATTTCCAAAAGCTTCCAAATCTCCACTGGCCAGTATTTCAGTCAGCTTTTGAAGATTTTCATGAGCTTGTAAAAAGCGCCTTTCGGCAAAAGGGTGATTGTTCATCAAACCATGTCCTGCCGTGCTACTTACACTTTTTGCCCCCACCTCAACCAATAAAACATAGTCGCAAAAAGTTTTAAAAGCCTCATGTACCTTTCCGGTAAACGGAACGGCAAACTCATCGTTGCTTTCCGGCATTCCAGCAAAACGGCCCCACTCTACCAAACCGCCATATACGGAACGGCTGGCACTTCCTGAACCTAGTCTTGCCCACTCGCTTGCCTTACGATAAAAGTCACCTTCTTGCTTTCCTGTAATTTCTTCTTTTAGCGAAAGCAGGCAAAGCGCCAGAGCACTCATACCCGAAGCACTGGACGCAATTCCGCTGCTATGTGGAAAGCTGTTGTGAGTTTTTATAGTAAAATGAAACTCCTTCAAAAAAGGAGCTTCATCTACAATTTGACTAAAAAACTTTTCAATTTTGGGGGCAAAATCTGGTTTAGACTCTCCATCCAAAATCACCTCAAAAGAAAAAGTTGCATCCGTTTTCTTGTCATCAAGAATAACTTCAGTTTCGGTGTAGCAATCATTCAGCGTAAAGCTGATGCTTGGATTGGTAGGTATCTGTTTTGGGTACTTTCCCCAATATTTTACCAAAGCAATATTTGACGGGCTACGCCATTTTGAGGAGTGTAGTGTCATAGTGTTCCAGATTTGTTCACTGTTGATTTTGTCCTGATTTTTGCTTTTCAGGGCAAAAAATCCAGCCAAAATCTGATGCGTTCATAATTTTTTATACCCCGACATTACATGTCTGGGCTACTAAGGTTTGACCCCTCTGGGGTCGGTATTGTTATTATGCGCTGGTCGCTTCTGCGCTACGATCAATTTTCTTCACCAGGCCTTGCAGTACTTTTCCAGGACCTACTTCGATAAACTCAGTAGCTCCATCTTTTATCATTTGCTGCACGCTCTGTGTCCATTTTACCGGAGCAGTAAGCTGAGCGATTAGGTTTTTCTTTATTTCTTCAGGATCATTAACGGCAGTGGTAGTCACGTTTTGGTAAACAGGACAAATAGGTTGGCTAAAAGTGGTGTTGGCAATTGCTGCTGCCAATTCTTCTTCGGCTGGCTTCATCAATGGCGAGTGAAAAGCTCCTCCCACAGGAAGCATCAAGGCACGCTTGGCACCCGCTTCTTTCATTCTTTCACAAGCCAAAGTCACTGCTCCGGTGCTTCCGGAAATCACCAACTGGCCAGGACAGTTATAGTTTGCGGCCACTACTATTCCGTCAATTTCTCTACAAACTTGCTCTACCACCTGGTCTTCAAGACCTAAAACTGCGGCCATAGTAGAAGGCTCTTTTTCACAAGCTTTTTGCATGGCCAAAGCACGCTGAGAAACCAATCTCAATCCATCTTCAAAAGACAAAGCGCCATTAGCTACCAAAGCTGAAAACTCACCCAAAGAATGACCAGCCACCATATCAGGAGTAAAATCCCCAAGTGTTTTTGCCAAAATAACGGAGTGCAAAAACACAGCTGGCTGCGTAACTTTAGTTTGCTTCAAATCTTCGGCAGTTCCGTCAAACATGATATCGGTAATACGGAAACCCAAAATTTCATTGGCCTTTTCAAATAGCTCTTTTGCTACTTCTGAATTTTCATAAAGGTCTTTACCCATTCCTACAAATTGGGCTCCTTGTCCGGGAAAAATGTATGCTTTCATATTTTTTTTGTACTTAGTACTGAGTACATAGTAATAAGTACCCAGTATTGAGGTTGATATTCGGCTTATTTGTGTTTTAAATGATTTTGAAGAGCATGGTTCATGCTACACACCTCATTTATTAGTTCAAAATGCTTTTGGAGATTTTCTTGTTTTGTGAATCCTAACTCTTCTGTTAATAAAAGCTGAGTTTCCAATTCATACGCTGAGCCATTGGAAATACTTAAAAAGTGGAGAAATTCCTTCGGGCTATTTCTACCTGCACCTTCAGCTATATTTGAAGGAATTGAAACTGCACATCTGTTTATTTGAGAAATCAATCCGAACTGCTCCGACTTTGGCAACTGGCTAGTTATGATGTAAGTTTCCTTAACCAACTCCATCGCCTTTTGCCAAACTTTCAACTCCTTAAACTTATGCATATCAAGATGATTTTTTACACCAGATACTTTGTACTAAATACTCAGTACTTTGTACTTGCAGCTACTCCCCAAAATACTCCACCGCATTGTTTATCGTCTCATCAAGACGAACCTTATGCAGTTGAGCTCCGTGCTTTTCTATTTCAGGTTGTAATATTTTCCAGATTTCCACAGCTAGCACTTCCGTGCTGCTAAACTTCCCCTTCATAAAATCGACATCATGATTGAGGTTGCTGTGATCCAGTTTATCGGTCACTTTCTTTTGGATAATGCGCTTTAGGTCCACAAGGTTCATAACAAATCCGGTATCCGGGTTTATCTCGCCCTTTATGGTAACGATAAGCGTGTAGTTATGCCCGTGAAAATTTTTATTGGAGCATTTTCCAAAAATTTCACGGTTCTTCTCCTCGCTCCAATTGGGATTATACAGCTGATGTGCTGCGCTAAAGCGTTCTTTCCTTTCTATGTAGATCATACGATCATTTGAAAATTTGCGCAAAGATAACTTATGCGACAGAATGTAGAATGGCTTAGGTGAAAACTAGAGTTTGTAGGTGCGTATTACCAACTTCCACTGGCTCCACCACCGCCAAAGCCTCCGCCTCCGAAGCCGCCAAAACCGCCTCCGCCAAAGCCTCCAGAAGATCCTCCACCGAAGGATGAACCACCACCAAAACCACCAATCCAGTAACCACCGCCACCGCGATAGCCACCAGAACCACGGCCGCCTCCACCTTTCTTACGAAGAGACATGAGCACTATAATTCCGAAAATCACAATCGCCACCCAGGGGAAACGTTTGCCTTCTTTTCTACGATTAGGTTTGCCTTCAAATTCTCCGGCAAGGAGCTTTATGATTTGTGTGGTTCCTTCGTTAATCCCCCCATAGTAATCCTGCTTTTTGAAATAGGGAATCACATAGTCTTCAATAATCAGTTTGGTTTGTAAATCGGTGAGCACACCCTCCAAACCATAACCATTTTGAATGGCCATTTTGCGATCATCTACCGCAACCAGAAAAACGAGACCGTTGTCCTTTCCTTTCACACCAACTTTCCACTTTTGACCAAGCTCAGCAGCATAAAGATTTGGGTCTTCATCATTTAATGTGTTAATGAGCACAACCGCTATTTGCGTAGAGGTGGTGTCATTGTATCGAAGTAACTTTTCTTCAAGCTGAGCCTGTTGCTGAGATGACAGTGTATTGGTAAAATCGTTTACCAACTTAGGCGGGTTTGGCCTTGCCGGAAAACGCTGACCAAAAACTGTTGCCACCATTAGCAACAACGGGAGTATAAATTTCAGTTTATGCAAACCTTTAAGATTTTGAGATTTCATCAGGTAATTCGTTGATATCATCATCACCCTGATGGGGGAAGTATTTTTTGAGCGCCTCGCCCGCCATGGTAATGCCTTCTACCATTCCTTTGGTAAAATCGCCAGCTTTAAAATGGCCAACCATCACATCACGAATATTATCCCAAAAACCAGCGGGCACCGCGTCATTTATTCCTTTATCACCAAGAATAGAAAACTGATGATCCTGCACGGCCAGATAGAACATCACCCCATTACGGAGCTCCGTGTTGGTCATACCCACTTCTTCAAAAACCTTTTTTGCATGTTCCAAGTTGGGCTCATCCGTATGGTTTTCGAGGTGTACACGGATTTCTCCCGAAGTTTGATTTTCAGCAGCTTTTATCGCTTGTACGATTTGCTTTTCCTGCTCGGCTGTAAAAAAGCTTTTGGCTTCTTCCTTCTTCATAGTATGAAGTGGTTTATAAAAGAAACTCCGCCCAAGAGCGGAGTTCAATTTTGTTATTCTAAAATTCTACGGCTGGTGCATTCTCAGAACCTGCAGCAGACTGGAAGTATCCTTTTTTCTCAAAGCCTCCCATTCCGGCAATAAACATTTGAGGAAACTTCTTGATGTAAGCGTTGTAACCTTGCACCGTTTCATTGAACCTTCTTCTTTCTACAGAAATTCTATTTTCAGTTCCTTCCAATTGGCTTTGTAACGCAAGGAAGTTTTGATTGGCCTTCAATTCAGGGTAACGTTCCACACTTACCAAAAGTCGGCTAAGAGCACCACTCAATCCATCTTGTGCCTGCTGAAATTTCTGCAACTGTTCTGGAGAAATATTATCCGCATCTACTTGCACAGAAGTAGCTTTTGCACGCGCTTCAATTACTTGAGTTAAGGTTTCTTTTTCAAAGTCAGCGGCACCCTTTACGGTGTTCACCAAGTTTGGAATAAGATCGGCTCTACGCTGATAAGAAGTCTCCACATTAGCCCATTGGCCTGCGGTGGCTTCCTGCATAGTTACCATATTGTTGTACATACCTTTAAAGGAAAAGTAAGCGATCACTAAGAGAAGACCGACTACTATAAGAGCTATAAGTCCCTTTTTCATTTGAGTTTGATTGTTTTAATTTCTAACAAACTTAGGCGAAGCAATTGGTATTCCAAAGAAGCTGCTCTGCCACAAGGGCAGTATAGTAGGTAATTGGTGGAAATAGGGCGGTGAAAATCCTAAAGCTCCCTCTTTATCTCCATTAAAGCCTGACGGATCATTTTGAGTTTATCCACCACTTCAGCATTTTTAGCGGTGTCTTCACGGTTTTCCCGCAATTTGGTTTGAGCTCCTTCCAAGGTAAAACCACGCTCTTTTACCAAGTGGTAAATAAGCTTGATATTATCCAAATCTTTCAGCGTAAAGAGGCGGTTTCCCTTTTTATTTCGCTTGGGCTTAAGTATGTCAAATTCCTTTTCCCAAAAGCGCACCAATGAAGTATTCACATCCAAAATAGCCGCAACCTCACCAATGGTGTAATAGCGCTTTTCTATTTCATCGTTCATGCTCATTAGTCAAAAGATTGGTTAGGCTGACTAGCCATTTGTATAACTGTATTAAATTCTTCTGGCGAAAGCTCACCGTAGTAGAAGTTTACAGGGTTTAGCTTATCATCATTTAACCATACTTCATAATGTAAGTGAGGTCCACGCGAACGTCCGGTATTTCCCACAAAGCCAATTATCTCACCACGTTTCACCTTTTGCCCTTTCCGCACATTATAGTCATTGAGGTGCGCGTACACCGTGGTATAGCCAAATCCATGGTCTATGCGAATATGATTTCCAAAACCGCTGGAACGATTGTCGGCCCTTATAATTGTGCCGTCACCGGTGGCATACACGGGTGTACCAATCTGCGCACTAAAGTCCATCCCGTTGTGCATTTTTCGAGCCTTGGTAAACGGATCCAATCGATATCCAAAACCTGAGGCCAAGCGTTTGAGGTCTCTATTGGCCACAGGTTGAATAGCCGGAATTGCTGCCAAAAGTTTTGTCTTATCCTCGGCCATATCCACAATCTCATCAAAAGAGCGGCTTTGCACATAAATCTCTTTAGTAATCTGATCCATCCGCTGAGCTGTCTCTTTTATAAGCTCACTATTATCAAAGCCTTCAAGTTTTTTGTAACGGTTTGCTCCACCAAATCCAGCTTTGCGAATGGAATTAGGAATCGGTTCTGCTTCAAAAATTACGCGATAAATATCATCATCCCGTTTTTGCAAACCTTCAAGCACCGCTGCCGCCTGATTCATCTTCCCGTTAAGGATTTCATACTGAATCTTCATATTCTCAACCTCGCGGTGCAGCCGTTTTTCCTTGGGTGAATTGATAAAATTGTCTGCCACCAAATAGAATAGCGCCCCCATCAAAGCTGAGGAAGCCAGAAAAATAGCGGTATTGCGAATTTTATAACGCGCTCCCTTCTCTATTTTTCGATAGGATAATGTTTTAGGGTCGTAATAGTACTTGACCTTCGCCATATTTTCTACTTTTGGCCTGCATTTCCTTAAGTGGAAATGTACAGGTTTTACAAGGTTTCAGCTTACAAATGAAAGCCTTTATAGAATTCCAAAAGTACACATTTAAGATATTTTTGTTTAAACAGCTATGGATCAATCCCAAAAATGGACCGCCCGTAAAATTCGTCAATCGTTTCTTGATTTTTTTGAAGCGCGAAAACATGACATCGTTCCTTCTGCACCAATAGTGCTAAAAGGCGACCCTACACTGATGTTTACCAATGCTGGTATGAATCAGTTTAAGGATTATTTTTTGGGTAATGACACTCCAAAAAACACCCGTGTTACTGACACGCAAAAATGTCTTCGTGTAAGCGGGAAACACAATGACCTGGAAGAGGTGGGCCATGACACCTACCACCATACCATGTTTGAAATGTTGGGCAACTGGAGTTTTGGTGATTATTTTAAAACCGAAGCCATAGAGTGGGCCTGGACATTATTGACGGAAGTATACGGTTTGGATAAAGATCGACTTTACGTTACCGTATTTGAAGGCGACAAGGAAGATGAACTTGAAAAAGATCAGGATTCATTTAACACCTGGAAAAAATTTACCGCTGAGGATAGAATCCTTAATGGAAACAAAAAAGACAACTTTTGGGAAATGGGGGCTTCAGGCCCATGCGGGCCAAGCTCTGAAATACACATCGACCTACGAAATGATGATGAACGCGTAAAAGTAGATGCACGCACTTTGGTAAATATGGACCATCCACAAGTGGTGGAAATATGGAACCTTGTATTTATAGAATTTAACCGTAAGGCAGATGGAAGCTTAGAAAAGCTACCTGCTAAGCACGTAGATACCGGGATGGGCTTTGAAAGACTTTGCATGGCTTTGCAGGGCAAGCAATCCAATTATGATACGGATGTGTTTACTCCGCTTATCGCGAAAATTGAAAACCTCAGCGGAATCGCTTACGGTAAAGATGAGCAGCAAACCATTGCCATCCGTGTAATTGCTGACCATGTACGTGCGGTAGCATTTGCTATTGCAGATGGACAATTACCTTCAAATACTGGTGCCGGATATGTGATCCGCAGAATTTTGAGAAGAGCTATCCGCTATGGATTCTCTTACCTTAATATGAAAGAAGCTTTCATATATCAATTGGTAGAAATTCTAGCTGGGCAAATGGGCGAATTTTTCCCTGAGATACAGTCGCAAAAGCAGTTGGTAGAAAAAGTAATTCATGAAGAAGAGAATTCTTTCCTAAGAACTTTGGAGCAAGGCCTTAGCCGCCTCGATCAAATAATTGCCGAAACCGATGGCAAAATGGTAGAAGGCGCAAAGGTTTTTGAACTGTATGACACATTTGGTTTTCCACCAGACTTGACTGGACTTATTCTTGGGGAGCAAGGGTATAGCTACAATCAAAAAGGCTATGACACTGAGATGACATCTCAAAAAGAGCGCGCACGAAGTGCCGGGAAGTTAGACACCGGAGACTGGGTGACTTTGAAGGATGATGAAAAGGAAGAATTTATTGGTTATGATTATACCTCAGCGCAGGTTTCAATTACGCGTTACCGCAAAGTAGTAGCCAAGAAAAAGGAACTATATCAGCTTGTATTTAGCCTTACTCCTTTTTACCCCGAAGGTGGTGGACAAGTTGGTGATAAGGGACTGTTGTCGAATGATCACGAGAAAATCGAAATTATTGACACCAAAAAGGAGCACGGTGTAATTATTCACATTGCTGAAAAACTTCCTGAAAACCTTGAGGCAAAATTTCAGGCAGAAGTAAATACAGATTTGCGCACAGACGCTTCGTACAATCACAGCGCCACTCACCTCCTGCACCAAGCTTTGCGCGAAGTACTGGGAACTCATGTGGAGCAAAAAGGGTCTTTGGTTGCTCCGAATCACTTGCGTTTTGACTTTAGCCACTTTTCAAAAGTAACGGATGAAGAAATTCAGCAAATTGAAGATTTGGTAAATAACCGTGTTCAGAACAACTTCTCATTAGAAGAATTCAGAAATATCCCAATAAATAAAGCGCAGGAAATGGGCGCCATGATGTTGTTTGGCGAAAAATATGGCGACACCGTTCGCGCTATTAAGTTTGGCGAATCCATTGAACTTTGTGGAGGTATTCATGTAGGAGCTACCGGTGAGATTGGTTTGTTTAAAATCACTCATGAAGGTGCCGTAGCTGCAGGTATTCGCAGAATTGAAGCACTTACCGGAGCTACTGCCCGAAAGTATGTGAATGAGCATATCGGAACCTTGAACACCATTAAGCAAGAGCTTAAAAACGTAAAAGACCCGATTGCCGGAATCAATAGCTTGAAAGACGAAAACAGCAAGCTGAAAAAGCAAATTGAAGAGCTGATTCGCGAAAAGGCAAAAGGCGAAAAAGATGTGTGGGTGAACAATGCCGTTCAAAAAGATGGCTACACTTTAATTATCCAAAAAACAGCCTTGGATGGAGGCGCTGTGAAAGACCTTCTTTTCCAAATCAAAAATGAAAATGAAAATATTGCCGCTGTAATTGGCGTTGATATGGGCGATAAAGCGCAAATTGCGGTTGCCTTTAGCGATGAACTTGCCAAAGAAAAAGGCTGGCATGCTGGAAACATGGTGAAAGAACTTGCTCGCGAAATAAATGGTGGTGGCGGTGGCCAACCGTTTTTTGCCACAGCAGGGGGTAAAGATCCGGCAGGTATTGACAAAGCACTTGAAAAAGCTAAAACTCTTTTATAGATGAAAAAACTATTTATCCTCACCCTTGTTGCTGCCGGCATTAGCCTTAGCGCCCAGAAAAAGAAAGATGACATTGTATACTACGATGATGCCAAGGTGAAGAATTCAAAGTTTGGCGTTGCCCTGATCACAAATCCTAACTTTAGCGATCGTAGATTGATCAATAACGAAATACCCGTTGGTGGCGACTTTACACTTAGCAACACCAAAGCTATCGGATCACTTCAAATTAATTATGGCATTGACATAATATACTCTCTTGGCTCCGCACTGGATCTGAGTATCGGCTTTGGCCATGGAGGTATCAATTACAAAGTTGAGAATGTGATAATGAATGATTATAACCCACAAACTGGCGATACTACAACCTTTAGAGCCAACTTCACTAACTCGGCAAGGTGGTACACTATTCCCTTTAAGTTTAACTTCAACACCTCAGTAAACGACATTTGGGATTTGGAGGTAGTTCCTGCCATTCAGATAAACTTGCCATACGACTATACAAGCGAAGTGGAGCCGATAAATTCCATAATGGAAAAATATACCTATGACGGAACCAACGATCTAAACAGCCCTACATATACCGTAGGCTTGAGCCTTGGGGGTACTTACAAGTTTGCTGACAATTGGGGGTTTATTATCCGTGGAAATGTGAGCTATATGCTTAATGCGCTCATTGAGCAAGAAGGATATCCACGGGAAACTACCTTAAGCTTTGGCCTTGATCTTGGTTTAAAATACAGTTTCTAGTACCCTATCGTGTACACACAGTCTTCACCTCATCATCGCCAGTGCCATCATTGGCGATGTAAGTGAAGGTAACTTGATCAAAATCCAGATTGGCTTTTGCCTCACCGTCAAAGGTGATTTCATCTGTAGTCTGCTTTACTATGATCAAATTATACTCATTGACCACAGCAACCAGTTCAGTATTTGGGTGATTGTAAAGTCCTCTTATAATTACCTCATCAGGAGCGCTACCTTCTCCAATGGTAATGTCATAAAAAGCCGGAGCATTCCAACCTTCACGGTCATTAGCACTCCAAGAGCCGATGTACCGATTTCTAAAGTCTTCAATTTCTTCCGGATCCTTTTCACAGGCCACAAATACCAAAGAGGCAAATGCTACAAGCAATAAGGACTTTACAGTTTTCTTCATTTACTCTTCTTCTTTAGAAGCCTTTCCTTGATTGTGCTTCTTATTCAGGCGCTCTACTACCACATCCGTGATATTGTAATTTTCATTAGCTGCAAGCAAAATGCTATTTGGGTCATAACTCAAAATATAGTCCAAACCGAATTCGTCCTTTACATTTTCTACTATATCCTTCAAGTCATCCATTATCAAAGAATCCAGGCTACGCTGTTCTTTTGCCAATTCAGCTCCCTTTTCATCGCGATAAGCCATAAGCGACTGCTGCGATTGTTGCAAATCCATCTGGGCGGCTTGCAATTCAGCTTCACTCATATTGGGAGCCTGCTTTTGCAAAAGCTCTACATTTTGCTGAAAAACCTGTGCCTTATTGGCTATATCCTGCTCCAAAATGCGGGCACGTCCAGCTAGTTTTTCCTGAAGCTCTTTGTGCAAATCATACTTTCTTACCAAGCTATCGGTATTAATATATGCCACACGCACACCTTTAAAATCCTGGCCTTTCAGGTTTTCCATTACTTCACCATCATTGGCTGGCGAGCTAGCGGGGCTTACGCTTCCTGAATCTTTAATAAACAAATAGCCAACAGCTACTATTAAAACGATAATTGCTACAGTGTTAAAAGTCTTCATCAAAAATTATTTTGCCGCGAAAATAACATCATTTAAGGTGATAATCTTACCTATCTTTTCCAAATGTGTGATAATGACCAAACGAGCCTTTCAAAATATGCCGATGTATTGTGAAAACAACTCATTGAAGCCTAAGCTGAAAATGAGGTGTATCGAATAAACTTTCGGTATAAGCAAAAGGGATGCTATAAGACTAACGGCAAAAAAAGAGAAAGGGTGGGTTTCACTTTAAAAAAAACCAAATAAGCTATTTTCATAAATTTACCACCATGAAAAGTGATAGCACAAATAACGAAAACAAGAAGTTCGACATTCCAAAAAGTGGATCTCTAGGACTTCTTGCGCTGGGCTACCGAGGTGTGCAAGCTTGGCGCAAAGTTCGTGATGGCGATGACAAGGCTGATTCTTTACCTAAAAATTAATCCCAAACATTCCTGTGGTTTTCAAACAGCGCCTTTTTGTATTTTAACCACATGAACCCACACCCCTACCCGTTTAAAAAACCTATACAGGAATTGACCTTTGCTGATTTAGAGGAATACTTTTCGCAAAAGCGGAGGGAAAGTCAGCATCTGGAGTTTAAAAGTGGAGAGGCTACCATTGATAAAATTTTAAAAGAAGTAGGTGCCCTGCTCAATGCTGAAGGAGGTGTTTTGATAATTGGCGCACCACGCGAATTAGAAAGGCCAAACGGAGCAGGTATATGTGTTGGCGAACTCACCAAGTCTAGTTTTGAATCTGTAGAAACGGTAAAAACCTACCTGACGAACGATATTATTCCTCCCCCTCCGAGGATACAAATCAAACAACTGCAAGATGCTACGCGTAATGTGTTTGTAATGGACATTCCTGCCAGCCCGGCCGCTCCTCATCAAGTGTTACGAAATGGCAAATATTATTTTAGGGATGGAGACATGTCTCGCCCTGCACGTCATCGGGAAGTTGAGAAAATGTTTGCCAACAGGCAAAATGGAAACCTGCATTTGCAGCTTAAGCTTGATAAGAAAGTGGACGATTTAAGCTTGGCAATCTCTATTGAAAACCTAAGTTCTAACACAGCAAAAAACATTGGTTACAAGGTGAGCTGTTTACCGGTAAGGCAAATGGAATGTTTTGTTGTTGAAAAATATTTTGACAAGGCCCTCCATCAGCATCAGGTATGGAAAGACACCGTTTCTATTCCATACAGCAGTGAGCAAATTTATATTCAGGTAGATACGTTTGGTGAAAACTTAATTACCAAAACAAAGGCCGCCTTTGTGACAATTGCGAAAACCAGAACTGAGCTTTTAGCCACCTATTATTCTGAAGAAATAAATGCCCCAAGTCCGGTGGTATTTTTTGAGCAAAACAAATATCTACTAAACTCATAAAGGTTAATTCAATTAAACTTTTAACTAAACTTAGGGTTCCAATTCAACTAAGTATATTTTATGGACAATACCAATACCATCAAGGGCATTCTCATTTTTATGGTGATAGTTCTTAGTTTCTATTTGCTAAAAATTCTATCCTTCATATTCATTCCTTTTATCTCTGCTATTTTCTTGGCGCTGCTATTTACGCCACTTATCCGTTGGATGAACAGAAAGAAAGTTCCAAAATGGGTGGCTGTCACCATTTCCGCACTCATTATGCTGGCTGTACTTTTTGGCACCTACCAAATTATAAGGCTAAGTGTACGCCAAATAACACAAGGCCAGACCGAGTTTTGGGAGAAAGCGGACAAAAGCTTAACCACCACTTGGGCCCCATTGGCAGAAATGTTGGACGTAAAAATTTCGGCTAATGATGACGAAAGTATTGCCAAAGAACTAATGGATAATGAAAAAATATCGGAATGGGTGTACAATCATTTTGGAAGCACCATTGCCGTAGTTCAGCGGATGGTAGTCACCATCCTTATGATGCTTTTCTTTTTGATTCTTCTCTTGTCCGGTTCACTCAATGTTCAACAGATTTTTGGCACACTCGTTTTTAATAGAAAAAACTCTTCAGTAAAAGCCTTTAGAAAAATTGAAAACAGCATTGTAACTTTTATAAAAGTAAAAACACTTACTAGCCTAATGACCGGAATCGGCTTTGGACTGACCTGCTATTTTTTTGGCGTAAGCTTCGCTCTTTTTTGGGGTTTAATAGCATTTGCCACCAACTATGTTCAAATGATAGGCTCCGTTGTTGTTACCATTTTCCTGGCTCTTTTTGCTTTAATCGACCTCACCGCACCAGGATCATTTCTTGCCTTTGTACTTATCCTTGTCGGGATCCAAGTTTTGGTGGGAGGTGTTTTAGAGCCCATTTTCATGGGACAATCTTTTAGAATAAACACCATTACTGTACTCATAATGCTTATGCTATGGGGTTATATTTGGGGTGTGGCCGGACTTATTCTTTCAGTTCCGATCACGGTAATGCTTAAGATTATTTTTGAGCAGTTTAAAAGCACCGAGGTGATTGTAAAAGTGATGGAATAGCAACTCTATATTTCCTTCATAATTTCAGAGAACAGACGAATAGACTTTGTCCTGTCTTCAGTACTGTACATGTGTGAAACCACCATCAGTTCATCCACCTGTGTTGTTTTTACAAACTCCTCTACTTGTGGTTTTACCTTTTCTTTGGTGCCCACAAAAGTATATTTGAGCATACGCTGAAAAGAGGGATGCTGAGTCAACTCTCTCAGCTCCGGGGTCATGTCTTGTGGAGGATCCATGTAATCACGGTCGTTTGTGAGTATTCCTAAAAACCGCTTGATTAATGAAGTAAAAAGTCTTTCAGCTTCTTCATTAGAATCAGCCAGAACCACATTTATGCATGCTATGGTTTTGGGCTTATCCAGATACTTTGAAGGCTTAAAGTTATTGTGGTAAATATTTAGAGCATCAAAAAGCTGTGCCGAAGAAAAATGACTGGCAAAAGCATAGGGTAAACCTTTTTCTGCTGCCAGATGTGCACTATCGGTGCTGGAGCCCAAAATCCAAATAGGAACATCCACACCTTCGGCCACAGTAGCGCGTACAGCGGCACCTTCATTATCAGCAGAAAAGTATTCTTGAATTTTTTCAATTTCGTGCGGGAAGTGATGCGTGGCCTGCATTCTATCGCTACGGATTGCATTGGCGGTAACTTGATCTGTGCCAGGAGCACGCCCAAGCCCCAAGTCAATTCTGTTGGGAAAAAGGTGACCTAAGGTTCCGAATTGC
>JAUHWX010000298.1 GCA_030427285.1 Bacteroidia bacterium | reverse complement strand
CACCCGTATGGGTCGCGAAGTAGGTACAGCTGTAGCTAAAAGATTAGGAAAATCGCTTTTGGAATTAGGTGGAAACAATGCCATCATTATCACAGAAAATGCAGACTTGGATGCAACTTTGGTAGGTGCCGTATTTGGCGCTGTAGGTACAGCCGGTCAGCGATGCACTTCTACACGTAGATTAATCATTCATGAAAGCATGTATGATGAAGTAAAAACAAAGCTGAAGAAGGCTTATGGCCAACTGCGCATTGGTGATCCTTTGGATATGAATAATCACGTAGGTCCACTTATCGATACTATGGCGGCTGATATGTATGAAGACGCAATCAAAAAGGCTAAAGAAGAGGGCGGAACCGTACTTGTAGAAGGAGGCCGATTAGAGGGTGCCGGATACGAAAGTGGATGTTATGTGAAGCCTTGCATCATTGAAGTGGAGAGTCATTACAAAATCGTTTGTACGGAGACTTTTGCTCCAATTTTGTACATAATGAAATACAAAGATTTGGATGAAGCAATCGCTATTCAAAACAATGTACCTCAAGGATTATCATCAGCAATAATGACTACCAATATGCGTGAGTCAGAAAGATTCCTTTCGGCAGAAGGTAGCGATTGCGGAATTGCAAACGTAAACATTGGTACCAGTGGTGCTGAAATTGGCGGTGCTTTTGGTGGAGAAAAAGAAACGGGCGGTGGCCGTGAATCTGGTTCTGATGCCTGGAAAGCGTACATGAGACGTCAGACAAATACAATCAATTATTCTACAGAAGTGCCGTTGGCACAAGGCATCAAGTTTGACTTGTAGAATAAAAATTAAATAGAGACTTTAGGAGCCTCGGCAGAAATGTCGAGGCTTTTTTGTACAAGAACTTATATTACTCAAGTGCTATTTTCTAGGAATTTAAAAGGCAAAGGCCTGAATGTATTGTTGGTTTTGCTTGTGGTGATAGGTTTACTTATCTACGCCAAAAGAAAGCCGCGTGAACACTTCCATTATATGGGAGAAATTTTTGCTGATCAGGCGGGCTACTATGTATATCTGCCTGCTGCGTTTATTTACGACTTCGATGGCAGTGGTTTTTCCGAAGAATTTATCAAATCGGTGGGTTATGGCTTTTCGGTAGACTCTGTTTCAGGAAAGATTGTAACCAAATATGCCATTGGAGTGGCGCTTATGCAGGCGCCTTTTTTTCTTGTTACACATGGCTACACGGCAGTGTCTGGAGGTCAGTTAGACGGCTTTTCAGGAAATTATCACAATGTGCCAAATTGGGCATCGTGGTTTTATGCAAGTATGGGTCTGTGGCTTTTTTATCTTTTTTTAATAGAAAGGGTGCAAAAGTGGGTGGCTTGGCTCAGCGTGTTGGTGGTGTTCTTTGGAACTAGCACATATTTTTATGCCGCAGATAATACGGGCATGAGCCATGTGTATTCGTTCTTTTTGTTTAGCTTCTTCATTTACATATTTAATAAAGCATGTAGCCATGATTTGCGCTGGAAAAGCGCGCTATTACTGGGTCTAATTTCAGGGCTAATTGTGGCGGTAAGGCCGGTTAATGTCTTGTTTATCGCTATGGCGGTTCCATACTTGCTATTACTCAATGGTAAAAGAAGATCATGGATTTTGAGGCAGTTGAGCTTTACAAATATGGCCATCTTGATACTGGCTGGCTTCATAATGATTGTTCCCCAGTTACTTTACTGGAAACTTATCTCAGGTAGTTTTATACATTACTCCTATGGTAATGAGGGCTTTATCTATTGGAAAAACCCAAAGCTGTTGGAGTTTTGGTTTGCGCCTTTGGCGGGACTGTTTCTGTACTCCCCAGCTTATTTACTGGCGGTTTTTGCCCTAATAAGGGGGATACAGAAAAAGCAAAATGCAATTCTATTAATCGGCTTTATTGGCTTTTGCTATTTGATGGCATCATGGCATGTATATTTTTTCGGATGCTCATTTGGAAGTCGAAATTTGGTTGAATTCAGCGTACTATTCTTTATTCCGCTGACGCTTTGGATCAACAAGTCCAAAAAAGTCTTACAGGGTTTCATTGCAAGTACACTGCTGATCAGCTGTGCTTTTACGCTGACGCTTATGGTCAGTTTTGGAAACTGCTTTTATCGAATGCCGTTAGACTGGGAGGCCTTTAAAAATTTGATTGGAACAGGGGTTTATTACCAACAAACTACAAATAGGGTAATTCTTCCTGAGCAGTTATACAGCGGCATAAATTGCTCTGCTCATAAATATTTTACGATCAATAGCTTCACCACCGCGGATGTTCACGTAAAAATTGAGGGATATAGCGAAAAAACAGAAATTGCCTTGGAGGTCTACAAAGATAGCATCATGCAGTTTTCTTCATTTAATGTGTACCAGGAAGGACAGAGGGATGAGGAGAACGAAATGTATTATTCTTTTTTGCTACCAAAGCAGGCACCCAAAGATGCGGTAATAAAAGTGTATGTGGTGAACACAGCAGGCGATAGTATTTATATGGACAAGCTTGCTGTGTGGTTGCGATAATTTTAAAACAAAAACTTTAAGGAGGTAGTTTTGGACAAGCCATTACCTTTGATAGTATAAAACAGCCCTACGTTATGCCAACAACGCCCAAACATCAAGAGGATAAAATCCACGGAAGTAAGCATTCGCTCATCAATCGTTTTCAGGATTACCTGGGTGAGTTTGTGTATGGAGGAATTGACGGGAGCGTAACCACTTTTGCGGTGGTGGCGGGTGCCGCAGGTGCACAGCTGGATAGCAAAGTGGTCATCATTTTAGGGTTTGCCAATCTTATAGCTGATGGTTTTGCTATGTCTGTAGGAAGTTATTTGTCTACCAAAAGTGAAAAGGAGAATTACAACAAACACAAAGCTGTAGAGTATTGGGAGGTGGATAACCTTCCCGACAAGGAAAGAGCTGAGGTACGTGAG
>JAUHWX010000066.1 GCA_030427285.1 Bacteroidia bacterium | reverse complement strand
TCTACACTGTAATTGTTTACAATGTCTCTAAGTGTGGCTTTGGCACCCATCTCCAGCCGCTTTTTGTCGGAAAATGGTTTTACATAATCGGTTTGCAAAAGTATAGTCCGTTCATCTTCCTGATTATTTACATATTGAAAAAACTCACGGTTTTGATCCACCATTTCCTGCAAGATGTCTGAGTCTTCATGATCATCTGAATCTTGAAATTTAAAATCAGCGGTAAGCTTATGATCTTTGCCCACCAGTACTTTTTCATAGTGAAGATCGGCTTCAATATTTTGCTCCACTTCCAGCTCCTCATCTTCACGAAAGGTAGAATTCAAAAAGTTGCCAAATTCATCATAGGTGTCATACGTCAACTTGGTGTTGTTAGTTCCCCGTGAGGGGTTGTACAAAAATGTACCGGTAAGCGTTTGGGTAGGGGTAAGCGAATAATCAGCTCCAAGGCGAATAGTAGCTCCGGTTTCGCTACGTAGGTGATCGCGTGTAGTATATTGCGAATAAGAGCTATCTGCCGTTTCCAGATAAAAATCCTGATTTGTATATCCACCACCGGGCGATTGCCTGTGATTAATGCTTCCGTTGGCAAACCAATTGAACTTACCCGTTCGGTAATTAATACCAGCACTAGCCCCATAATTATGCGGGTAACCAACATTGGCGTCAAAGGTGCCGTTCATTCCTTTTCGGTCATCTTTTTTCAATACAATATTGATAATACCAGCCTCCCCTTCCGCATCATATCTAGCCGATGGATTGGTGATTACTTCAATGCGCTCAATCATGTTTCCCTGTAAAAGGCGAAGCGCAGTAGCCGGATCGCTACCTACTAGTCCCGAGGGTTTTCCATCTATAAGTATTCTTACATTTTCGCTTCCACGAAGGCTTATTTCACCCTCTACACCAACTGTTACCGAAGGCACATTATTCAAAATATCAGAAGCATTGGAGCCTATATTGCTTAGGTCTTTACTTACATTATAAATACGCTTGTCCTGCTTAAACTCCATTAGGTTAGCTTGAGCCGAAACCGTCACTTCCTCCAAAGCGGTGTTTGCTTCAAGCAAAGCTATTTCACCTAAGTCAATCGGACTTTCGCCAACCTCAAGTGCTTTGGTATAGGTTTGAAAAGCAATGAACGAAACTTTGAGCACGTACTTTCCTTTCGGAATTTTTACCTCAAAGGTGCCATCAGCATTGGAGGTAACTCCAGTTACAAGTTCTTCATTTTGATAAAAAGCAGCCGAAGCTCCAGGAAGTGGTCCTCCATCACTGTCGGTTATTTTCCCGGTGATTTGACCGAAAGAAACAATTGAAAGTAAAAGAAGTAATAGGGTAAATAGTCTAATCATTTAGTAAGTAAATTCTGTCACGATGATCATCAAAAACGAAGCCGTAAAATGGTGATGGAATAGCTTGGGTATATTGAAGGGGAGCCTTAAGAAAATTCTTTTTTCATACGATCCTCCATCATACCAAGTTCATCCCTTAGGCGGGCGGCTTCAATAAAGTCGAGGGCTTTAGCAGCATTCTCCATTTTCTTACGGATTTTCTCAATATCCTTTTGCATGTCTTGCTTACTGTGATATACCTCTTTGATATCAGCTGCCATAGGTGTACCACCTACTTGAACATATGGATTCATAATGGTAGCTTTTGCTCCGGGGAGTAGAGCATCGGTAGACTTATCAAGGGCAGTTGGGGTGATACCATGTTTTTCGTTATACTCCTGCTGAATGCTGCGTCTACGATTGGTTTCATCAATGGTACGCTGCATGCTGTTGGTCATTTTATCAGCATACATTATAGCTTTTCCGTTAAGGTTACGAGCGGCACGACCTACGGTTTGCACCAAAGAGCGCTCAGCACGAAGGAAGCCTTCTTTGTCAGCATCCAAAATGGCAACCAAAGAAACTTCGGGTAAGTCCAGCCCTTCACGGAGAAGGTTTACACCAATTAATACATCAAAAACACCAAGACGTAAGTCGCGCATAATTTCAACACGCTCAAGGGTGTCCACATCTGAGTGAATGTAGCGGCAACGTATGCCGTATCGAGTAAGATATTTAGTCAACTCTTCAGCCATCCTTTTGGTAAGGGTTGTCACCAAAACGCGCTCATCAACATCTGTTCGCTTATTGATTTCTTCCATCAAATCGTCCACCTGATTTTCCACAGGTCGAACTTCAATGATAGGATCGAGAAGACCCGTAGGGCGGATAAGCTGCTCAACTACAACACCGCCACTTTTCTCTAATTCGTAATCAGCTGGTGTTGCACTGATGTAAATCACTTGGTTTTGAAGCATTTCAAATTCTTCAAACTTCAAAGGGCGATTGTCCATCGCTGCCGGAAGCCTAAATCCATACTCCACCAGGTTTTCCTTACGGGAACGGTCACCTCCATACATGGCGCGTACTTGTGAAATGGTAACGTGACTTTCGTCAATGAGCATCAAATAGTCATCAGGAAAATAATCCAATAAACAGAAAGGACGGGTGCCAGGCTGGCGGCCATCCAAGTATCGTGAGTAGTTTTCTATCCCCGAGCAATAGCCCAGTTCACGAATCATTTCGAGGTCAAACTCGGTGCGCTCCTGTAGGCGTTTTGCTTCAAGTGGACGCTGATTCATCTTAAAGAAATCTACCTGTTTCACCATATCATCCTGAATTTGATGAATGGCAGAGTTCAATTGATTCTTTCCGGTTACAAATATGTTAGCCGGAAAAATTCGAACGGTATCAAATTTCTCTAACACATCCCGTGAAGAAGGATCGAAGCGCTCAATTGCCTCAATTTCATCTCCCCAAAAGTGAATGCGAAAAGCCGTATCAGAATATCCTGGAAATACATCTACAGTATCACCTTTTACGCGAAAGCTACCACGGTTAAATTCCGCAGTAGTGCGGCTATAAAGTGCACTTACCAAAAGGTGCAAAAATGCGTTTCGACCAATTACTTGCCCAACTTTTAATTCAATCACCTGATTGGCAAATTCCTGAGGATTACCAATTCCGTAAAGGCATGAAACAGACGCCACCACAAGCACATCGCTTCGCCCCGAAAGGAGGGAAGAAGTGGTACTCAGTCGCAATTTTTCTATTTCTTCATTTATCGAAAGATCCTTCTCAATGTAAGTTCCGCTGGATGGGATGTAAGCTTCTGGCTGATAGTAATCGTAGTAAGAGACAAAGTATTCTACAGCATTATCAGGAAAGTAATTTTTGAATTCGCTGTAAAGCTGTGCCGCCAAAGTTTTGTTATGGCTAAGTACCAGAGTTGGTTTATTGATTTGCTCCACCACGTTGGCAGCGGTAAAAGTTTTACCAGAACCCGTTACCCCCAGTAGGTTTTGATAACGGTCGCCACGTTTTATACCCTCCACTAATTCTTTGATAGCTTGTGGTTGATCTCCTGTGGGAGAATACTTGGAAGTAATCTTAAAGTTTTGTGCCATTTTGCAAAAATAGGTAGGCTTTTTAGTTTAACGGCAGGCAGATAGAAAAGGATTATTAAAAGATGGAGTATTTTCCTTGTCGAAATGATATCGAAGTAAAAGCGGTCAATTCTCTAATTTGGATTGAGAAGATTTTTGGTCGAAGAAATTTGAATCATCACCTTATTTATTTGCCAAGCCTTCAAATTCGAGTAACTTAGCCGAAACACGTTAAGAAAGCAATATATGCGGTGTAGAACCGAGTTTTGCTACATTCTTTTCCAAACAGGAATTTAGGTGTCCTTCCGTCTTTTTTATCTGCTGAACCTCACTCGGCTGTTTATCTCTTTCGGACTGCATCACAAATGTGATAAAAACAGAGTCTCAGCATGGATAGACAGGTATTTCGGTTTCAGGCCGCAAAAGAGGGGTTTGATAAAACCATAAAAAAAAGGATTAGAGCGTATTTCGAAGAGAATGATATTTCACGCTTTGCCAACACTGACATGGTTCTCAAAACTATTTTCATTGTCCTTCTCTACATAGTCCCCTACATTTTATTTATCACAGGTTTGGTTACCAATTCATGGCTCATATTTGGGCTATGGGGAGTTATGGGAGTTGCTACCGCGTTTGCAGGGGTAAATATTATGCACGATGCCAACCACGGGTGCTACTCTCGTTACTCATGGGTCAACACTTTTATCGGTCATGCCTCTAATCTAATAGGGATATTTCCGGCCATGTGGAAATTGCAGCACAATGTGTTACATCATACTTACACCAACATTGAAGGCGCAGATGATGATATTGATGCTCCGCCCATTTTAAGATTGTCACCACATGATCCGCTAAAAAAAATACACAAAGGACAGTATATATATGCTTGGTTCTTGTACATGCTGTTGAGCATCATGCGAACTACCGTCAAAGAATTCAAGCAAATCTTTAGTTATTCAAAAAAAGGACTGATCAAGTCAAAAAAGAAAACCAGAGGCTATTTGGCGGAATTGATAATGTGGAAGGTAATTTACTTCGGGTATCTAATTGTATTACCAAGTATCCTTTTGCCACAGTCCGTTTTCTTCTTTATTGGATGCTGGGCCTTCATGCATGTTTTTACAGGTTTTATTCTCAGTATTATTTTTCAGTTGGCTCACGTAATGCCCGATTGCGCCTACCCGTTACCCAATGAAGCAGGACGATTGGAAGATACATGGGCTGTACATCAAATGTACACCACTACCAATTTTGCTACAGGAAACAAGTTTATTACCTGGTGGTTTGGCGGGCTTAACTTTCAGGTAGAACACCACTTGCTAAGCAACATTTGCCATGTTCATTACCCCAATTTGGCACCTATTGTAGAAAAGACAGCCAAGGAATTTGGAGTGCCTTATTATTCTCAATCTACTTTTGGAAGTGCCTTGGTGAGCCATGGTCGCATGCTCTACAAGCTGGGTAGAGTGGAGGTTGCGTAAATTCTAATCACCGAGTGTTATTTGGTCTGGTACTTTAATTTTACCAACTCCTGTGGAGTCAGTTCAAAGGAACTTTGACTCAGTGAACACAAGCGGCTAAGCCTAAAAGCCTCTCTTCATACACTTCCATGGTGTATTCTGTTAAGTTATTTGATTATCAAAACATTAGTTGTGTGTTTGTGTTAACTTTTGAAAACATACACTATGAGTAATTCAGAAGCGGATAGTAAAATCATCAGCACCACAAATCCTGCAAACGGAAAGAAAATAAAGGATTATAAGCTAATGAGTGATGGCGAGGTAAACCAAGCCATTGAAGCGTGCCATGAGGCTTTTCTAAGCTGGAAGTTTGTTTCTCACAAAGAAAGGGCTGAGAAGATTAAGTTAATTGGGAATGCACTGCAGGAAAACAAGGAAGATCTTGTAAAAATAATGGTGCAGGAGATGGGTAAACTGAAAAGACAGGCAGTGTCGGAAATTGACCTTTGCTCTGCTCTATGTGAATATACTGCTAAGAATGGACCCTCACAGCTTGCCGATGAAGAGCGCGAGTTACCGGATGGTGGCCGTGGCCTGATAACTTACTCACCAATAGGGGTGGTATATGGTATTCAGCCCTGGAATTTCCCGGTGTATCAGGTAATCCGATATACAATAGCTAGCCTAATGGCCGGTAATGGTGTGCTTTTAAAACACGCAAGTTCGGTTACGGGCTCAGGGCTTAAGCTTGCAGAGGTAATTAAAAATTCAGGTATACCAGAAAATCTATTTACTGTTTTAGTAATAAATCACGATCAGTCAGATGACGTAATCGGGAATGATTTGGTGCGTGGAGTAACCCTTACTGGTAGCCCCGATGCGGGTAAGCACATAGGAAAACTAGCGGGTAATAAACTAAAGAAAGCCGTATTGGAACTAGGTTCTAATGATGCCTACATAGTGCTGGAAGATGCTGATCTTGAAGTAGCCATAAAACATTGCGTAAGGGGTAGGATATTCAACAATGGTGAAACCTGCGTGGCTGCAAAGCGCTTTATAGTAGTGGATAAGCTTTACGAAAAGTTTAAAGAAGGTTTTGTGAGCAAAATGGATAGTATAAATTATGGTGATCCTAATGACAGTGACACCAAACTAGGGCCCATGGCACGTGAGGATTTGCGTGAAGAACTACATGAACAGGTAGAAAAAAGTGTGCGAAACGGTGCCGAAATTCTATGTGGAGGTAAAATTCCTGATGGTGAGGGGTTTTATTATCCGGCCACAGTGTTGGGCAATGTTAAGCCCGGTCAGCCAGCTTATGATGACGAGTTATTTGGACCAGTGGCTTCCCTGATTCATGCCAAAGATGATGAAGATGCCATGCGTATTGCCAATGACAGCCGCTTTGGCCTGGGGGGAGGAATCTTTTCTAAAGATGAAGACAAAGCCTTTCAGCTTGCTAAAGAGCATTTTGATACAGGAATGGTATTCATCAATTCTTTTGGCTTAGCCCAACCCAACATGCCTTTTGGCGGAGTGAAAAACTCAGGATATGGACGCGAGCACGGAGGTTTTGGCGTAAAAGAATTTGTAAATGCCAAAGCCATCATGAGGCTTTAAAAACTGAATAGTAATAACAACAATATATAAGATGGATTTAAAAAACAAAGTAGCAATAATTACAGGAGCAAGTAGCGGAATAGGAAGAGCTACCGCACTCAAATTAGCTAAAGATGGAGCCAAAGTTGTAATCACAGCAAGGCGTAAAGAAAAGCTTGAAGAGCTTAAAAAAGAGATCAGTGATAAAGGTGGAACTGCGCTGGTGGTGGAAGCCGATGTAACTAAGCGCGAGAATGTAAAAAATATGGCAAAACAAGCAAAAGAAGCTTTTGGGCCATGTGACATTTTGGTGAATAACGCAGGTATTATGCCCCTTAGCTACATGAAAAACATGCATGTGGATGAGTGGCTGAAAATGGTTGACGTGAATATTAACGGGGTGCTGTATTGCCTGGCTGAAGTACTCCCCGATATGGTAGATCGTAAAAGTGGCCACATTATAAATATCAGCAGTGTAGCTGGACGTGAGGTAATGCCTGGAAGCGCGGTATACTCGGCAACAAAATTTGCGGTACGAGCTTTAAGCGATGGGCTGCGCAAAGAACTTTCGCCTGGTCATAATATCAGAATTACTTGTATAGAACCAGGAGCAGTAGAGACTGAGCTTACTGAAAGCATTACTGATGAAGAATTGATGGACGATTTTAAGAACAAAATGGGAGATCTTGATTTTCTGGATAGCGATGATATTGCCAAAGCTATTTACTATGCCGTTACTCAAGGAGACAACGTGCATGTAAATGAATTGCAAATAAGACCGGTTTCTCAAGGCTAAGATTGTATTATGAGAAACTTCAAGAGAATCATTTTGAGTATAGTGCTGGGCTTAGTAGCTAATGTTGCGTTTTCTTCATGTTCTGAAAAGAGAAGTGATGAACTGGCGGACAATAAGCCTACAAATCCCAATGACAGTATCCTTCCTCCGGTAGAAACCAATCCTCCTAATACCGATTATAAACCAGCTTTTGAAGGGCAAACCAGGGTACCCGGAATAAAAACTAAGACAGACTATACCGTTACAGAATTTGCCAGCGGCTTATCCAGCCCTTGGGGAATGTGCAACTTACCGGATGGTAGAATTTTGGTTACTGAGAAAAATGGAACGATGCGAATTGTTTCGCAGTCGGGGAGTGTAGGGGGCCAAGTTACAGGCTTACCTCCGGTAAACAGTTCCGGGCAGGGAGGTTTGCTGGATGTAGCTGTTGATCCCAATTTTTCCTCCAATCGAATGGTGTACTGGTCTTTTTCAAAAAATGGAAATAATGGTACTGCCACTGCCGTGGGAAAAGGAAAGTTTTCGAATGACGAAACCCAAATTGAAAATGCCCAGGTTATTTACGTGGCACTTCCTGAATTTAGCAGTACGCTGCATTATGGTTCACGTTTGGTTTGGGATGCAGACGGAAACTTGTTTGTAAGCACAGGGGAGCGTTCCAACATACAATCCCGTCCGGAGGCGCAAAACCTGGATGCTGCTTTGGGTAAAATTGTGCGAATTACAACGGATGGCAGTCCTGCCCCGGGAAACCCTTTTATAGGCCAGTCCGGTGTATTGCCAGAGATTTACTCTTACGGACATCGCAATGTACAAGGCCTGGCCAGGCACCCTGTTACAGGAGATTTGTGGGAAGCAGAATTTGGCCCCAAAGGTGGTGATGAAGTAAACTTGATAAAGCCCGGCAATGATTACGGCTGGCCTACCATTTCGTACGGCATCGAATATTCCGGAGGACCGATTGGGCAGGGAATTACCCAAAGGGAAGGAATGGAGCAACCGGTTTACTATTGGGATCCGGTGGTTTCCCCCAGTGGAATTACTTTTTACTCCGGCAGCATGATTAGTGAGTGGAGGAACAACCTCTTTTTGGCATGCCTGAGTGGGCAGCACATTGCACGATTAGTGATTGAGGGAAACAGGGTAGTGAGAGAAGAGCGTCTTTTGGAAGATGAAAACGAACGTTTCCGTGATGTGCTGGAAGGCCCCGATGGCGCGCTGTACGCGATAACCGATAGTGGGAAGATGTATAAAATTTATTTGTAGGGCCTTGGTTTAAGATGTAAAAGTAAACCACGCGTTGGAAACGCGAGGGAATGGAGGAAGCACGGATTACAAATCCGCGCTATCGGGGGTTACTTATACAAAATGTTGTGCGTTCGTGCTTTCTTTTTTAATCAAATGTAATATCTAAAAGGTTATGCTGGTCTTAAATCATCAATTTTCCCAGCAGTTAATATTTCTCCAATTAAGTTTGCAAATTTCAGTGTAACTGGCAATCCATCAGCATATTTGCATGTATTATAATTCAATTTAGTCAATGCTAAAATATCTGAACACACGGTTTCAATCTTAATATTTCCTTTTCCTCTAACTAATCTGATTGTTAATGGATTTGGAGTTTCCATACCTAATGGTTGTTGAATTCTTGGAATAAATCCTTTCGTCCACAAGTATGCATTATTTCTATTCTTCACATAAAGACTTCCTCGTAAAATTGGAAAATCTTTGTCTCTGTATAATTTGAAAACCTTTTCATCTTTAATCGTAACTCCAACTAATGAAATATCGTAATTTTCAACTGCATCACAGAAACCTTCCCATTCTTCATTGTCAAACTGTGTTCTACCGTGAATGAACATTTCTTTGGGCATTTTTTGGTCATTTGATTTGGTAAATGAATTTAATGCTTTTGTTAAAAGGTCGAATGCAGCTTCCTTTGTAAGGTGATACTCTTTTGTATCCTGATTATACCATGGGCCGACAGCTCCTTTAAAAACCATTCCATCACCACTATCCAAAAACATTTGAGCCGCACAACACGCATATTTATTACTTAATTGCCTCTCATCAATTTTGAAAACCAAACCAATATAACACACATCTTTTCTTATACTGCCTAATTTCCAAGGTAGCCCCCCTATTTTGTAATAAACTGAGGTTGCTATATTCCAAGCTATATCAGTTTCCATTGTGGATAAATCCCTTTTGGGTTTACCCTTAATATTTAAATATGGATATTCATTATATGCAATTGTTGATTCCCTTATTATCTGTGTTAGAATTTCATATTTGAGCAACTTAAGTTTTAATTGATTATGAAAGTGGTTATCATAATTATAACTTTCTTTTAATTTTACATATTCAGGGTCAACACTGTCAAATAACCCAACATTTGTTCGGGCGTATTTATCTTTAATCCCTATTTTTATTGTGTCTGCAGCAGATTTTGATTTTATTCTGCCATACAAGTATACATCGTCTGGAATCACAACAAACCACAAATTAATAGGAGGGCGGTCATCATCGTGCTTGTAGTCAACTAAACTATCAACGTATAAATCAACCATGTTTGCAACTCGAACATGTTTGTCAGAATATCGGTAATATTTCTTTAATTTTTTTTCATCGACCTCTATTTCAATTGTGGAGTTATCATTTATTGATACACCAAAAATTGATTCAAAACCAGGATAAAGAGGTTTTGCAACATCTTTTTTAATTGGAAAAATCGGTTTCATAAATATATCTATCCAATTTTTCATTCTCCTAATTCCATCCTGGGTGCCAATTATACCAATTGAAAAGTTATTTATTTTGTTTTTATTAAATGGACCAAATAAGGATAGACCATCTCTGGGGTCAATTACTTTTTGGTTGTAATTGAATAATAAAAAAGGTTCCCTGATGTGTTTTAATTTAGGCATCGTCAGTAGCGTTATCTAATTCTTCATAATACTCTTCATCATCAAGATAAGTATCAATCGGGATAAGTCTTTTATCATCATTTGGTTCTATGTATCCAAAATTGGCATGGAAAAGTATTGGTGTTGAAGAAAGTTCGATAGTTTCTGATTCAGCTACTCGAACCGATATTGTAGAGCTTTCCGTATCTGCTAAAGCAGATAAGAAGGCGAGCAAAAGGTTTCGCCATTCCTTATTATACATTGTTTTACCCTTTTTTCTTCGAGCGCTATGCATCCTTTTATTATCATTCCAAGCTTTTTTCCCATCCTCAGTGAAAATGATGTGGTTCTTTATGCTTATACAAAATTCAGGATTAAGCAATGTCTTAAAACTAATTCCATAATGCCAAAAGTCATCGTAAAATTTCCCCGTTACTCCAATTTTATGTTTTTTGTTTCCAACAATAAAAGTGCCTTTTGTCCTTTCATCCACTTTATGTTCAAAAAAATAGCATTTAGAGTTCGATAAATCATATGATAGCAAGTCTGTTCCCTTTAAATACATTTCAAAACAGTTATTAATAAGTCGGACAAGTAGCCGTCTAAAGTCATGATATGTTGGAAATTCATCTCCCTCATACCAATTGAAAGCATCCTCTGTATTTTTTACAATAATCTCTGAAGGTTCAATCTCAAAACCATTATCCGTTAAATAATAATTAAGACTTGTTTGAAATGAAATAATAAGGTTACCGTGCCGATAGGCAGGATAAACCATATTATTTTTTAATACTTCTCTTGCTTGCTCTTCATTTGTAAATTTGTAAAAATATATAGTCGCAGGTATCTTCGGAATTTTAACCCAATTTGAAAAAAAAGTATCCTTGAATTTCTTTTCAACCCCTGACCAATTTGTGTATACATTATCATACCAATTAGCCAATGGACTTGTAGTTTCGGAGTTAATTGGGACTTTATCGTTTTTTAGTTTCTTTAAAAGTCTTTTTAATCCAGTTGCCCAATTATTTTCGAATACCACTAAATTTCTTCTGTTTAGTCCAATTCTTGAATTGAAAGGAGAGTCATCAATTTTAATAGGAATGATAAAGTCCTTTAATTTGTATTGTCTTTCAATGCTTCTACAATGTTCCCACTCATCTAAAACACCATCTTTTTCGAATGTATCATTTGAAACAACAAGAATATATTTTATTGTTTGGGTTTCAAGAAAATCTTGTAAATTTTTCCAGTAATCGGCTTCGCCACCAAGTAAAAAAGACAAATCACACTCACAATTGTAACCTTCTCCAATTAGCTTGGATTGTAACCAAAGAGTGAACTCATTGTCCTCTGGCGTTGCATGTCCAATAAATACAGTATCTCTATTTGTCAAATCTTCCTTTGTTAATTATTGAAAATTCATATTTGCTGTCTGTCTTTTTTAGCGTGACGCGCAACGGTTTAGCTATCAGCAGTAGCGTCCCGCAGGGTGCCATTGCTTATAGGTTGTTTTGTAGCCAGTTTTTTTTCAATCAATCTCACCTTTCTAGCAATTAACTCACCTTCATCATTTTTCCCAATTAAATACTCAACCACATCGCCTATTTCAAATCCATTAAAATCTTCCGTGTCATCTAGAAATGCTTGATGGAAGTATAGGTTTTCAGGCTGATGTGAAATGAACCCAATTCCTCGGTATTTATTTATGTGGCTAACCTCGCTCTTATGTACTTCATGATCAGATGAATTAAAGTCGTATTCAATCTTTCTTACGTTAATCGCCTTAGGTTCACCATTAAAGTTTGTTGAGACTTCGTATGATACAACATCATTTTTGCATAGTTCTCTGAAGTTTCCTTCAAAGTCTGCATAACTGAAAAACAGGTTCTCGTCTTTTGTATAAATAAAACCAAAACCTTTTTCCGTGTCAATGCTAATTATTGTGCTTTCAAGCTCAAGGGGTTCGTTGTTTATATTTTCTACATCAGTTTTTATTTGTGGAGAGGTATGTATGTTTTCAAATGAGATTTTTGGCAGTGTACGTTCTGCATGAATGATATATAAAATCTCATCTGTCAGTCTGAAAGTATGCTCGATGTAGTGATTATGGGGATTTTTATCAAACTGTAGCCAATCTCCCTTTGTCACATCATTTGTTAGAAATATTGCCGAGGTTTTATTTTCAACCATATACTTTATAGCTTCATGATAAATTAAAAAGTCACCAGCCGCATCTTCTTTAGTTTCTCCACAACCTGGAATAGCTAATTTCCACCTGCTGATTTCTTTTTCATTTTTGTAATCTGAAATGTGTTCTGAGAATTTAGTTTCTAGGAATTCCAGTTCTTTATCATTAAGTTCTTCAGTTATCTTAAATTTTGAAACCTTGTCTAATAAGCTATCCAGTAGAGCAATGTTTTTATGATCTGTAGTAGTTTCTTCAACTCGTTTCTTTATGTCGTCAATGAAATCATCGTTATTTATTGTCGCCTTAACTTCCTCTTCGATAGCCTGAAGTTTTGTGAACAAGTCTGGGTAGTCTTGAGATAGAATTTTCTTCTTATTTTCTCTAAAGTTTTTTAAATTCCCCTCTATCTCATTTCTCATCTTCAAATAGTCATCAGCTATTTTACTTAATGGACCGAAGAAGTCTTTTTTTATAACAGTTAATCTGTTTCTAAGGAATTCGGATTCGACTTGTTTAGTAAGAATGATACGGTCTTTGAATTTGTCAAGGAACTCAATTAATTTGTCTTTTTCTTGTTGAGACATTCCATAATATCCCAACAATATATTTGTATCAAGAATAATTGGTAATTCTCCTTCAAGCTTTGAACACTCTTCAAAATCACTAGCATATTTTCTTAAGGCAGCGTTTGAAATTGAAACCGTAAGCTTCGCTTTTGGGTTGAAATAAAATTCCTCAGATATGTTCATTTTACTGTGTTTTTTAATTGGCTACAACTAGGGGATAACGATGTCATCGTTATATTAACTGGGTAACTATTCAATCAAAAAGTCAGCAGCAGTAGCTTGAGTGCTCCTTGCAGAAACCAAGGCAAAAGGCAGGATTTGGAGAGGAGTTAAGCATTTGCTGTTCGTTTTAAGCTTTCGAAAATAGGGAAAACTCCAAAAGTATATCTACCGGAAATTGGGGATATTTTGGGTAAGGGTGGGGTTGAAAAAAATATACTGATAAAGATGCCTGGATATACAGTGTAAAACCAGAGTGTATGCTGGAGCGCGGAGGGTAACAAGGCATTAAAACATTATGCTTAAAGGCATGTCGCTCAATTCTCTAACTCTTGTGATATGAATAGATATGAAAAACCAATGCTTAGGAGGCTCACAAAAAAAGCCACCCAAAAGGTGGCTTCTTTTAAAACTCAATAGAAGAGAAGTTTATTCCTCGCCATTTTTATTTTCATCTTCAGCTGGAGCTTCCTCCTCATCCGCTTTTTGTACTTCACGAATCTTCACATTTAGAATCTTCACTTTTTCGCCTAGCATTTCTATTTGGTCTTGCTGATGTTTTATGCGTTTGTTAGCATCCTTCAGCAAGGGGCTATTAGGGTCGCTGCTGCTAAAAAAGCTAAGGTTGGTCTCAAGCTGAGTGAGTTCTTTTTGAGCTTCTTCAATCTGTTTGCGCACCGCTTGGCGCTCTCTTCGCAGCTGGCGGTCATCATTGCCATCAGTAAGTGAGTCAAGCTTATTTTCAAAACGTATGCGCTGCGACTCCTTACGGTCCATATCTATAGCCTTAAACTTGTCATCCAGCGTTTTATTAAAGTCTGATTCTATCTGGTTTTTGTCACGAGGAACACGGCCAATTTGTTTCCACTCATTGATGATTTCTTTTAGTGCATTCACACTTTTAGCTTGGTCATCTTTGTTTGGCTCATAAGCGCTCAACTTGTCAAGCACAGCTTTTTTGGCAGTAAAGTTTCCTTCAAACTGCTTATCTCTGTCCTTGTTTTGCTGTGTGAGGCGGTCAAAGAAATGATTACATGCTGCTCGGAATTCCTTCCAAATCTTATCGGATTCAGATTTTGGAACGTGACCAATTTGCTTCCACTGCGCCTGAATGCGCTTCATCTCATTGGTAGTTTCCTTCCAATCATCACTGTCTTTTAGCTTGTGAGCTATGTCTACCAAGGCACGCTTTTTCTCAAGATTTACGTGATGCGCCTTTTTCAGGTCTTTGTAATATTGATTTTTCTGGTGGTTGAAGTCCTTAAGTATTTCTCTAAACTCATCCCAGATTTTGTCATTGTCAGGGTGATTTATTCTTCCCATTTTGCGGAAAGCCTCACGAATAGATTCTACTTTTTTAATAGCTTCTTGCCACTTATGGTGCGAATTAATGTGACTGTAATCAATGCCCTGAAGCTGCTCCACAAGCTTTTTCTTTTCTTCAATAAGCTCGGCAGACTTCTCGCGCATAGAGGCATAATGCTCCTCGCGTTTATCATGCAGTTTTTTTGTGATTTCGCTAAAGCGCTCCCACATAGGTTCGCGGTTTTCGCGCTCCACCGGGCCTATTATTTTCCATTTTTTGTGCAGCTGCTGCAAAGCTTTGAAAGCTTCTGGCACGTTATCTTTTTCTATCAGCGTTTCACCTTCTTCAATCAACTTTTCTTTGGCTTCGCGATTTTTCTTAAAGTCAAGGTCACGAAGCTCCTTGTTGATTTTTATGAATTCA
>JAUHWX010000065.1 GCA_030427285.1 Bacteroidia bacterium | reverse complement strand
TTCAAATGGGGTCAAAATGGTTGAGGCTTAAAATCCTGTGATCAGCAATGGTCGTGCGGGTTCAAGTCCCGCCCGGGGCACTAAAAAAAAGCCGAAGTAATATTACTTCGGCTTTTTTGATTCACTTGGGGGGAGCATTGGTTTTAGACCAGAATAGTTTTTATTATTCAATAACCAGCATATTTTCAGCCGCCCGTATTTGCTCCTTCAGTTGCTTTATTTGTAAAATAAGCATCCGTCTGTGCGCGGTTTGCAGTTGATGTGGCAACTGTATAAGTTGCCTTTGTTTCTTCGCAAGTTCTTTAGAAATTTTATTTAACCCGTCAATAAGATCTTTCTCAGTGTGCATGGGGTTGGTGCTTTGGTTGTACAGCTAACTTACTATTAAGTAATGTTCTGTACATCCCTGATTTCGGGTAATTCTAATGAAATGTAGCCTCAATCCGATTTAATACTTTTTAAGGAAATTTGATTTTAGTATGTCGTACGTTAAAGACTCTGGATACTTAAGGCAGAGAGTATTCACCAACTCGTTGGCTCGCTCACAGCCCTTTTTTTCGGTTTTGCAAAGCAAGCAATATGCATAGGCTCTTTGGTATTCAGCTAACGAATCGTTTGGAATGTTATTCAAAGCTTCACTGAAATTTCCAATTGCAAAAAAGTAATTACCGGCCTCCATTTTTTTCAAACCTTCTTCAATGTTGGTTTTATATTCTTTTGCCCGTTGCCTTTTCAAATCTACCTCTTTCCCCTTCCACTTTTGAAGATTTTGCGAAACGGTATTTTTATACAATAAGTGGACTCCTATCACAACTATAGTGATAGTTATTATTGTAGTGAACGCAGTTATAATTATTTCTTTTTTTCGCTGCCTTGCAATCCGTTCTCGTATTTTTTTAAGGTCAGATTGGCTCGCTGAGGGGCCTTTTATAATCCCGGCAGAAGCCTTGATGTATCTTTTTTTTACCTGTCCATAAGTTCTATCACGCTCAAATAAAACCTTCCGTTTACGCAGGAGATCTTTATTTGCCCGAAGCGTATGGATCATGGCTTGAACTGAGCCACCCCAACCCATCTAATAATTTTTTTTAGGTATAAGCATAATCGAGCAAGCCAAACTATGTATCTCTATAACTTAAAGCTCCGGATGGACATTGATCGATTTGTGTTTTTAACTCTTCCATGCTGGCGTTTTCAGGATTTATCCATGGTTTCTCTTTTGGCTTGTACACCTGGGGCAACATTTTTACACAAATGCCCGCATGGGCGCACTTTTCAGGTTTCCAAACTACCGTAAGTTTTCCAGTTTTATATTCTCTTTGGCTCATTACTATGTTTTTTACTCAATGGTAGTCAAGTTAACTAAAATAGGAAAGCCATTGGAAGCGACACTTTGCTATTCTATAAAAGGAAATGATTAAGGCTTATGGTCTGATTTCACAACAATTTGGCCTGTCAATTTTTTTATGCTTTATAAGACAAGAATTTGGCCACTCATAAATGTGAACTATCAAATAAATATTAGTTTGCGTGGGGAACAAAAAAGTGGGGAGGTTTGGTGTGGGGCTCACAATTATTAAATTCTAAATACATGATATGAGATTAAGAGGACTAGCTGCCAGTTTGATGGTATTAGCTGTGATGTTCACTTCTAAAGCCCAGTCGAAGTTTGAAGATAAGGTAGGGGCCCAAACTTTTGAAACAATGGCTAAAACCCAAGGGTTTTATGACGACCCTGATCTACTGAATTTTGTACAAAATGTAGGTAAAAGACTAGAGGCTCAAATGCCCGAAAATGGTTATAATTTCAAATACCACCTGGTAGATGTGGAAGAGCCAAATGCCTTTGCTACAGCTGGTGGTTACGTATACGTAACTCGCGGGCTTTTAGCTATTCTTGATACCGAAGATGAATTGGCATGTGTACTTGGACATGAATTCACACATGTTCTCCATAAGCACAGCAACAAAAAAATGGAGCGAGAAATTGTACCTACACTTTTGGAAATACCTGGAAACTTGGTCGGAAGCCTCATGGCAAATAGTGTAGGAGTGTTGCTGAATTTGCCTATCGAGGCCACTTCAAAATCAATAAACTCAATTTTTGATCGAAAGCAAGAGAATGATGCAGATGAAAATGGAGTGAAGCTGGCAGCTAAAGCAGGATATGATCCCCAAGCCCTTATTACCGCTCTTAATAAGCTCGAAATGTACGTGGTGACCAAGAGCGGATCCAGTAGTAGGTTTAGCATTTTTGATAATCATCCACTTACAGCTAAAAGGGTCATTCATATTCAAGAGGTAGTTGATGGGATAGATTATACTGCAAAAAAACAACTACACATATTGGGTAGAACAGACGGGATAGTTTTGGGAGCAAATCCACGATCCGGAATAATTACTAAAGAAGGGAAATTTTTACACCCCGTTATGAACCTTTCCTTACAAATGCCGGCAAAATGGAAAGTAGAAAACACCCCCGTAGCGCTTACCGCTATAGCTGAAAACCAAAATTCAGGTTTGGTTTTAGGAGCCAATGGAAAATATGAGACAAGCAACGAAGCCGGGCAGGAATATATTCAAACACTTGATGGTAAAAAGATAGAGTATGACTACCAGGAGTCTCTATTAATAAATGGCTTTAAAGCATCATGGCTCGAAGTACGGAGAAAAAAGGGAGATGCCAAGAGTATAATAGTTTGGGTAAAGATTGGCGATGTGCCAGGTGTTTTACAAATTTCGGGAACAGCAAAAGATGATGCTGGTTATCGGTCAATTTCGGAAGCAATCAAATCATTGCGGCCCATACAACCTGAGGATGATAAACTAATCACAGAGAAAGTTCTTCGGTTTGAAGTTGCACCACAAATGACTCTCGCGGAATACGGTAAAAGCAAAGGGGCAAATGATACCATGATGAAATGGCTGGAAATAGTAAATGGTCTTAGAGCAGAAGAAATGCTGAATGATGAATATGTGAAATATATTGAGGTTCGTCCTTACCCAGTATCACGGTAGTCAAACCCATAATTGAGTTTTAATCATGCTTCATACAACAGATTTTAAACTTTTTCCCACTACCGCAAGGGCATTTGTCATTACGCTCAATACTGCGCTGAGTGGTGTTTTCATTTTTCTCGAACGCTCAATATTGTAATGAAAAACTTATTGCTCCTGCTTTTTGGTTTGCTCTTTTATCCGGCTATTTCACAAGAGCAAATAAGTGGAATTATCCGCGATGCCCAAACAGGGGAAACCATTCCTTATGCAAATGTTTACCTGAAAAATCAACCAATTGGGACTACGGCTTTTCGTGATGGTAGCTTTAGCTTAAAGCTGGATAGTGTGTTTAGGGATAGTGTCATTTTTTCCATTATTGGCTATAAACCGAAATCACTCTTTTTACCGGATGTTATCAAAACTGGAGTTGTGGCAATAAAGCTAGAGCCAACTCAGGAGAAATTGAAGGAAGTGGAAGTTCTTCCACGAAAGTTGAAAAGCTATGAGGTGGGGTTAGTTCGGCATCGGGCTACAACAACTAATGGAACGCTGCCAGAAAGACCTGGCGCACGGTTCATTTCTAATGAATATCAAGTTGATGGTTATATAAAAAACATATCGGTTTATGTGAGTAAGAAGGGAATTCCTGAAGCTCCGTTTAGAGTGAATTTATTGAGTGTGGACAAAGTTTCAGGGTCACCCGGAGCTCCATTGATAAATCAGGATTTCGTTTTGAATGGGGAAGAGGGTAATGAATGGGTTAAGCTTAATCTTGAGAAAAGGTTAATAAAGCTACCAGAAGAAGGTTTTTTTGTTGTCGTTCAATCTTTACCAATTGATAGTTTGCAATTGCAAAAGTTTTCAAGCAGATTATCTGATATGGAAGAATGGGAGATAAAGGTATCAGCGCCTTTATTTGGTTATGCCTTTGAAGCCTACTCTGAAGCGGCTGATGCAAATTGGTGTTTTCATTGCATTGTAGAAAATGATTGGGTGCCCTATTGGAGGAAGAATGCTTTTAGTCTGGATTCTGTAAGGAGTGGTATCACTTCAGGAAGAGCCTCAAGCCTTATGATAAAAGCTGAAATCAGTTATTATGCTGATCAAAAACTAAAGGTCAAAGACCTGAAAACTAAACGAGCCGTAAAGAAGGTTTTTGAGCGACCCAAAGAGAATACGCTAAAATATCCGCAGTCTACTCCTTCTTATTTGTTGAGTTCATTAAAACAAGCTTTTGAAGCTAATGACTTGGCGTATGCATGCAGTTATCTCGTTTATTATGATGATAAAGATGAGTTGGAAGAAACCATGGCTTTTTTGGAAAGTATGAAGGATACCCTAGGGGAAGCTCGGTTGACGGAAAAGGAGATTGAGAATGTAAAGGTCTTGTTAAGTTCGTTAGAAGCAGAACTTCAAAACCTGAAACCTTCCGATGAGGAGAGATTCATTTTTGAACTAAAACTTAATTATAACTATTCTATTTTCAAAACAAAGATGGCGCCTGGAAGATAAACCCGAGGAGTACTTCTTTGCTACAAAACCGAGAAACAAAAATCCCCGCCAGATTTTGAAAACTAGTCGGGGATTATTGATAATCTAAACAAATCAATTATTTCTTCATAAAGCGAATTCGTTCTATGTTTTCACCTTCTCCTAGCACTAAAATGTATGTGCCCGCATTGAGCTCTGTTACGTCTATAGTTTCTGTAACACTTTCAAAGTGTTTTACTACTTTGCCATCAAGGCTATAAATAAAAACATCTTGTGGCGCTATAAGGTTAATGTGAAGCTCACTTTTTACAGGATTAGGGTACAATGTGTGATCTCCCAGGTGAACCTCCGAAACACCAATAGTTGGGTTGACCATTATCATCCCTTTCATGCCCTGTGATATATGGTTGTCACAGATATAGTAAATGGCGCCAAGAGAAGAAGTAACAAATGAGCCTTGTCCGTTTGGAAATGAAAACCCACCGGAAAGAGCTGTGCTTCCATTGGTAGTGTATGTATTAAAGTCAACTTCGGTAGTAGGATGAGAAGTTCCAACGTCAAATTGTATGGTGTCTCCCAAGTTTACAATAACAGTGTCAGGAGTATATTGTAGACCAACGGCTGCAATGGTGTGAGTAGTTTGAGCATGTAGGCTTGTAGCTATACAGCCAATAAATAATATGAATAGTAATTTTTTCATTTTGAATAGGTTTAGAATGATTTAAGTGTATTGAAATTCAGTGTTTTAACATTGGTGATGTCTAATATGTTCACACATAAAAAAAGATCACCGTTAGATGACCTTTAAGAAATTATATAAAATAGGAAGTTTAATATTTAAGCCATTGATCTTACTGACTAAACAAATGATCCTTTTAGTTAGATCATTATGTGTAATCTATTATCACCACAGAATAAAAGATTTTAAACCATTGTAATCTTGCGCATAATCGGTTTGGTCTACTCTGAAAGCAAAAAATCCAATAGCCTTTGCTGCTCCTCTATGGTAAGGGCTTTATAAGCTTCTATGCTGGGTTTCATTTTTAGATAATTTTCCTGATCGATTCGGGGCTCTAACTCACCTTTAAGAAACAGGTTAAGAGCATCCTTATCACCTTGGTAATTTTCTCTTATTTGCACCAGTGATGGCCCCACAATGGAGTTTTCGGCCATGTGGCATCCTTGGCAGTTTAGTCGTTTGAAAATCGCTGCTGGTTCGGATGCCACAGGTTTTTCAGTTGATGGGGCCTCACTTTTATCAGGCAAAATTGGTGACGGGTCTGGGGACGATTGATTACTGTTACATGCCGAAAATGCTAGGCAAATGGTCAAAACAAGGATAGATTTGAATGTATAGTTAATCACAATTATTGTTTTTATTATTAAATGCTATTCCATCGGGCATATCACCAACTTTCCACGATCCCATTACTTCCCAACTGTCAGTGGAAATAACTACGGCCTGATCTGCATTTGAATTGGAAACAAATAGAAACGGTTTGGCGGGGTGAAAGGTAAGGCCTGCGGGAGTTGGACTTTTGTTAAAAAGCCTGTCTAATACATTGGTGGAGCCGGGAAGCTTGATAATCTTAATTAATTGTTTTGAGTTTACATCAAATACACTCATCGATCCATCGCTAAAGTTGCTCGATACACAATACTTTCCATCAGGAGACATAGATATTCTTACTGGTTTTTTACCTGTTTCAATAGTGTGTATTGCTTCAAGTGTGGCAGTGTTAATAACGGTAATGGTATGGTCATTCATGTTGCTAACCCAAAGTTCTTCACCATCTTTTGATAAGCAAAGACCCTCGCTTCCTTTTCCACATGGGATAACGGCTATCAGGCTATCATTTTTATAGTCAATTACACTTACGTTATGGGTATAAATGTTTGAAACGTAGGCGATGCTTTTGTCCGGATGTGAAATGATCATATGAGCCCCAACCCCTTGAGTATTAACTTCAGATTCGATAACGCCTGATTGAACATTTATACTTAAAAGACTATTGCTGCTTTCTGAGCATACGAGAATTACATTAGGGAACGGAGTAAGTGAAAGGCCATGAAGCTGGTGATGTCCTGGCACGTTGAGAGTTTTAAGAAGTTCAAACTTTTCAGAAGAAAGTATATAAAGCTCATTTGACTTTTGATCTTTTTTACCAAAATCAGAAACAATTATGATATTTTTTTCAGGGTAAACAAGGCATTCATGAGGCTCTATTCCCAGGTTATACGTTTTAGTTTTTTGTTGATTATTTAGATCTATAGCAGAAATACTGCGGCCCAGCTTGTTTACTACAATCAGCTCTCCTTTGGCACAAAAAGATGGTGTCGTACTCTTATAGCTAAGATATGTTATGGCGAAAAGCACACATGCTACTAAGCTAATACCCAACCCCCACTTTCTCATAAAGCACCTTCCTTGAGTTGCTTTACGGCAAAATCACAAGCTCTGGCTGTTAGTGCCATGTAGGTGAGCGATGGGTTTTGGCTTGCGGAAGATGTCATGCAGCTACCATCGGTTATGAAAATATTCTTTACATCATGCATTTGGTTATGGGCATTCAAAACAGATGTTTTTGGATCTCTCCCCATTCTTGCTGTTCCCATTTCATGAATTGTTAACCCTGGAGTCATTTTTGACCTAAAGCTGCGAATGTTTGAAAACCCCGATTCTTTAAGCATTTTTTCTGACTCCGAGATAGCGTCATCCATCATAGCTAATTCGTTTTCACCATATTGAAAGTGTATCCTGGTCAATGGAATACCCCAGCTATCTACTTGTGTTTCATCAATCTCTACTCTGTTGTTATAGTTAGGTAAAGTTTCACCAATGGCTCCAATCCATATTTGCCATTTGCCTGGTTTAGTAATTTTTTCCTTGAGATCTTTTCCAAAGCCTTCTGCTTTTATGTTTGACCAGTTTTGCCTCTGAGCTTTCCCGTGTAAGGCGTATCCTCGCTTAAAAGGGAGTTGTGTCTCATTGTCCACATTACGGAATCTAGGAATGTAAATTCCACCAGGATTTCGTCCAGAATAATAGAGGTCATCAAACCCGTCAAATTCGGCAGTAGTACCAGGAGTAGAGAAGTGATCCATTAAGTTATGACCCAATTGGCCACTTGAGTTTCCCAATCCATCTGGGAAATGTTCGCTTTTAGAGTTTAGTAATATGGAGGCGGTTGCAATGGTAGAGGCATTTAGAAATATAATTTTTGACTTAAAAACTATCTCTTCTTTACTCTTACTATCTACCACTATTACCCCAGTAGCTTTTTTAGTATCAGCATCATAAAGTATTTTCTTTACAATAGAATTAGGCCTTAAAAACATATTGCCAGTTGCCTCGGCAGCCGGTAATGTTGCCGAGTTACTACTAAAATAACCACCAAAAATACAGCCTCTATTGCATAAATTCCTGTACATGCAGGGGCCACGCCCGTTGTGCTCAGCAGTGAGGTTAGCTACCCTTATAGGAATTACTTTGCGGTCCGAAAATTTTTGCTCAACCTGCTGAGAAAAATGAGACTCTAGGCAGTTCAGGGGAATGCCAGGTAAGAAGTGGCTATCTGGCAGCTGCCTTAGATTTGCTTTTTCTCCACTTATACCTACAAATTTTTCGACATAACTATACCAACCTTCAAGGTCTTTGTATCGTATTGGCCAGTCAATGGAAACTCCATCTTTTATGTTTGCTTCAAAATCCATTGGGCCCCATCTATAGCATTGCCTTCCCCAGGTCAATGATCTTCCACCAACCTGGTATCCTCTAATCCAAAAGAAAGGATCTTCCTGAAGGTACGGGTGTTCGCTATCATCAACAAAAAAATGCTTGGTAGCCTCAGTGTATGCCGGAGAATTACTTTGGACTGGGCTGCTGGCTCTAAAGGAAGAGTTTTCGAGAAGTCGGGTTTCAAATTCCCAAGGTGCCATTTGTGCGGTGGGGTAATCAGTTACGTGCTTTACATCTCTTCCACGTTCAAGCACCAAGGTTTTCAAACCTTTTTCACATAATTCTTTTGCGGCCCATCCACCACTTATTCCAGAGCCAACAACAATGGCGTCATATTCTTTTTCTAACTCCATAATTTTAGGATGTGGCCCATGCCTTTTGGTTTTTAACTAATGGGATACAGCTATGGTATTCAACGGGAATAGGATCATAGGCAAGTGCCTGAGTTGCCCCAATCTTTGACGTGCAATATCCTTGTATTGTAAGCCGTTTTAGAACCGAAAAAAAGGTTTCACCTAAAACTTTGTTTTGAACTTTACCAGGTAAACCTGATAGTCTGAAGGTATCGTTAGAAAATGGTGTCAGCAAATCTGTTCTTTGCTTTAAAGTACATTCTTCAAACTTCATGTTATATTGGCTCAATGCTGTATCTCTGATGTCGATAAGACCATCAATAAAGGTGTTTAGTGTTTTTCGAGGTACCGTATTTTTTAGGCTGTAAATCACAAATAAGTAAACCTGAGCCTCTGACGCTCCTGGTGTATCGGTTTTTGGAATAATTGTTTCAGTTAATGCATCAATTAAGCTAGCCGAGGCATCAATCTCTGATAGGTTAGGAGTTTTAAAAATAGAGTAAACCTCCCATCCTGAAAAAAGTACGCCAAGGCCTAAAGCACCCAGTACACTTTTCTTAATCATTTTCCGTCTATTGATTTTGGGGTTTGATGACATTTTTAGGGTTTACGGTTGCAAGACTTACGATTTTAGGTGTCCGAATTTAAAGAAATGGTTGATAAAAAATCAACGGACACTTCAAAAGGTGGAAATTTTAAGATGAGATTCATATCAACTCAAAAAACAAAGGTCACCTAAGGGTGGCCTTTGTTTTTCATTTTTTTTTGGAAGAAGTTTAATCTTTAAGCCATTGATCTAGCCAGCCAAAGAATTGGTCATGCCAGATTAACCCATTTTGTGGGTTCAGTACCCAATGGCCTTCATTAGGAAAATATAAAAACTTACTGGGTATACCTTTGAGTTGGGCGGCTTGGAAGGCAGCCATTCCTTGTGCCTCGGGTACTCTAAAGTCTTTACCTCCATGAATTACCAAAATAGGCGTGTCCCAATTTTGAACATAATCTTTTGGGTCAAACTTGGAGTAAGTTTCTTTGTTTTCTGGCATCCAGTATGGCCCGCCCAAATCCTGATTTGCGAAGAATAGCTCCTCGGTAGTTAGGTACCAGTTTTCTAAATCAAAAAGTCCACAATGTGAAATGAAGGCGCTGAATCTTTTATCGTGATTTCCGGCAAGGTAGTACACAGAGTAACCACCATAGCTTGCTCCTACACACCCTAGCTTGGTTTCGTCAACATAGCTTTCTTTGCTTACATCATCAATTGCGGCTAAGTAGTCTTTCATGGCTTGACCACCCCAGTCTCCAGAGATTTCTTCATTCCACTCTCTGCCAAAACCAGGCAGTCCTCTACGGTTTGGAGCAACTACAATGTATCCGTTTGCCGCCATCAATTGAAAATTCCAGCGGAAGCTGTAAAACTGTGAAACCTGAGACTGTGGTCCACCTTGGCAGTAAAGTAGGGTAGGATACTTTTTGCCGGGGTCGAAATTAGGAGGGTAAATTACCCAAGTAAGCATGTCTTTACCATCGCTGGTTTTCACCATTCTCTTTTCTACTTTGCTTGTAGAAAGTGTGTTGTAGATTTCATCATTTTCGTGTGTTAGTTGTTTAGCTTCTCCTTTTTTCAAGGAAACACTATACACTTCGGTAGCATGATTTATATCCTGGCGATCTACTATCAGCGACTTCCCTGCAATTTCGAAGTGATTATAGTTGAAGTCTCCTTTGGTAATTTTTTTATAGTCTACACCCTTTGATGAGTAGGTGATTTGATAAACGTGGTTGCTGCCATTAGTAGGCACACCAGCAAAAATGGTGTTATTATCATGCCAGTCAAAACTCTGAAAGGTCATTTCATCATACTTATTGGTAGCTTTAAGTAAATGGGTTTTTTCGCCTGACGATACATTCATAATAACTATATCATTAACATCACTTTCGTAGCCAGGCGTTTTCATACTCATCCAGGCAAGCTTAGTCCCATCGGGCGAAAACTTGGGTTCTTTGTCATAGCCTTCCATGCCAGCAGTAATTTTAGTGGTCTTACCTGATATCAGATCAAGCATATATAGGTCAGAATTTGTGCTTTGTGCCCATTCCTTACCACTCATCTTTTTAGCTTCGTACACCACGCTTTTTCCATCAGGGCTAAGTGTAAATGACTCGCTTCCGCCAAAGGGCATCACAGGTGAGTCAAACTTTTCGCCTTCCATCAAATCTGTGTAAAAGCTTATATTTTCATCTCCTTCATTAGCATAGGCAATGCACACATGGTTATAGTCAGCATCGCTCCAGCTATCCCAATGGCGATACATCAGGTCGTCAAATATCATGGCTTCAGCTTTGGTGTAATCGGGATACAGATCAGCCGTAGTTTTTTCAAGCTTCACACTTTTGGAAAAGATCAAAGCAATGCGACTATCAGGCAAATCGTATGCGTTGACATTTGAAATTCCACCTTCTATATTGGTCAATTGCTTGCGCCCGGTCCCATCAGCATTCATTATATGAAACTGACCTTTGTGCGAAAAGCCAATTTTTTTTCCATCCATAAGGTAGGTAGCTCCATACTCAGAGCCATCCATGTCAGTAAGCTGCTTTTTGCTTTTACCATCGGTGCCCATCAGATATAGGTCACGGTTGGATGAATTGTCTTCAGTGTTGTATTGAGAAACACCATAAATGAAACTTTTTCCATCTGGTGAAACGGTTTCCAAACTCACCCTGCTCAAATCCCAGAGAAGTTCGGGTGTCATTACCTGCTGTGCGGTGAGTGTGAACGTACAGGCGGCTACGGCTGAAACTAATATATTTTTCATTGAATTTTATTTTGAGCATCGAATTTAAACAAAAACGTAGAGTGAATAGGGGAAATAAAAAAGCCCTTCATAAATGAAGAGCTTTCGCTTAAAATAGCAATTAGAAAATTAGCTATTAAGGGGTAATGATAATTTGTTGACGATTGATAAAGGTGTGTTCTTTTTGAATGGTTTCAAAAATGTAACATCCAGGGGCAAGGCCATGCAGATCAAATTCGTGAATATTTATGCCACTGCTGCCGTCTATGATTTTTAGCTGCTGATTGGTGCGCCCGTCTAGTGAATATATGCGGGTATGTACTTCACCTCCGTTTGCAAGGCTTAATTTTAGCTTAAAGTTTCCTTTTGAAGGGTTGGGGAAAATAGACACATTGTTGCTGAAAGTTCTATTTTCTTTAATAGAAACAGAACTTACAGTGTTGCTGTCAAGCCTTATCATCAATGGTGCTGCAGTAAGGTTTAAAGTCATTTCTCCATTTTTATTTTTCGGTAGTGTTGTCAATGCCGGTACGTTTGACAGTCCATCGTAAATCCATACAGAATCAGCCTCATAACCCTTGTTTATCTGTAGGGATGTACTTCCTGTATTGTTGGCGTCTACGGGTTTCCAAGCTACCACATGAGTGGCTTTTCCTGTAGAGTCACCATATAGGTAAGCCCATGCATCTTCATTTTCTGAAAGCACCTCGATGAAGTAGGAGTCTCCCATTTTTTCCAGAATATGCTCAAGAGTATAATAGGATTTCTTTAGGGCAAAGTTGGTGTTCTTTGACCCTGTTAATCCGCTTCTGGTAAATAGGCTAGATCCGTGAGGCAGGTTACCATAAAAAAACCATGTGGCTCTATCTACACCAAGTCGATCAAGCATAAACAATCCTCGGGCGGCATAGATGGCCTGAGCCTCTTCGCTTACACATTCATTATGGGTACAGGCTTCTCCCACTCCGTCAGAATCCCATCCCCACTCGGATGTATATATTTTTTTGCCTGGCATATTTGCATCCCTAAACCGAATATCACTCAAAATTCCTCTCATACTGGAGGCTGGATTTTCAGGAAAGGTGGCTACTCTGTTTCCGCTAACAGGATCGCTTATGTAGCTATAATGATGAACATTTAGACCGTCCAAATAGGGCGTACTATTAAAGGGGAGTCTGGCTCCTATAAAATTATGCTCTCCTCCAGGTTTTTCCTCATTGGGATTGGCGGATTGAAGAGCACATGAGAAAACTTCCATGGCTGGGTCGGCATCTTTAGCTCCCTTAGCCATACCAAGAAGAACATTTTTGTAAAAAGTAGAATCATAATCCCAAGGCTCGTTGCCCACTTCCATGCTTGTTATTAATCCATTTCCGTTTGTAGGGCCAAAGTATGATGCAAAGGAATATCCATAGTTATAGGCCGACTGATAGGGTGAGTTCCAAAGGTTCTGTGGAAGCCATGTTGTAGTAAACTGTATGGACGCTTGTATCTCAAGGCCTGCATTTTTCCAGTGTTGATACTCCCTATCCCAATCCAGCCATGATTGATTTAAAGTACCAGGCATGCCTGTATAAACCGGAGTTATGTCAGGGTCGGAAACGTCCCATACCATGTTATGGTAATTGCGCGCATGGCTGGCTACACGGCTATATAGATGTGTGGCCTTGCTAGTAGAGGCAAGGTCAGAATAATCAGAGGTGCCCCAACCCCAAATAGCATTGAGTCCTAACATCTCTTTAAGCGGTCGGTTTGATGGTTTAGAGGGAGGCATTGCTCCGTAGAGTCCATTTTGATTAAATACTTTTATTTCTCTAACGGATGCTCTCTTATAATCTAATAGTTTCATGTAGGTTCTTACTTTGAGGTACCTACCTTGTATTGCAGGTTTTACTTCGTAAGGAATAGAAAAGTATAAATCGTTATTAGCTTTTACAATTCTGGTCCAAGTTGTTTGGTTAGCACTGGAATAAACTATTACAGAGTCAGCATTTTGACTTGAATATGCCCGTAGATAAACCCATCCAATACTTTGGCTAGAGCCTAAATCAATATCCAAATCTTCAAAAAGAGTTGGGCCAATTGCCGCTAGTTCAGCAATGGAGAACGATGTGTTACTGGAAAGCTTTATTGCCGCCACCGTTTTTGTTGTATAAAACTTTTCATACGAGTAATTGCTGGCTGAACTGAATTGTCCAATAATGGTACTATCTCCGTTAGGCTCAAAAACGGTAACATCTATATTGCCGCTGCTGATGTAGGCCTTAAAAGTGATTAGTGATAGTTTGACTGCTGACGCTAAATGTAATTTAACAAAGCTTTTTCCGATTGAGTTAGTTGCAAAGCTAGCCGCACCACTACCACTGCCATCCGTAAGCTTGGTAAGATCGGTGGATGGGCTATTTGCCGAAGGTTGCCTGGCAAGTAGTATATTTTGGTTTCCATCAGAAATAAAATCCGAAGGCAGCGGACTCTTAGATTCCCACATGGTGGTTTCATCTCCATCTATGCTGTTGGAGGCTACCTTGGTTCCATTTTCAGATGAGGCTGTGGTAGCAGCAGTTTTCGTGAGTGATGGATTTACACCTGCGTTTCTATCCCATTGTGCGAAAAGTGCTGAAGTGCTCATAAACAGGCAGCCTAATAGGCACAGGCTAGTTTTGGTTGGGTTCATGATAAGATGAGTTTTTAATTTCAATGACTGGGCCTAAATTAGGAATCTTTAATTCAAATCCTAATCGTAAATCACTGAAAAACAGATTGTTAAAAACTCAAAATGGAATTAAAGATAATGTAACCATCTGAAAATCAATTTCGCTAATTGGTGGAAAATCGGCAGAAAAAATCAAATAAAATTTAGTGGCTAAGGGTTTGTTCTAGCAGTAGAAAAAGAAAAACCCCTCGATGTGAGGGGTTTTTAATTATTTAAACTCAAACTTTTCGTCCTTTGAATTATAGAAGTGATATTCCAAAAACTTAAATGAGTCACGGGGAATGACTTTTAGATTTTTATGGTACTTCTTGGACCACTTCCTACGCACACTGCTAAAAATACCTTTCGTAAGGTAAGCAGCGATAAATGGGTGGGTGTGTAGAAAAATATTCTTGTCTTTTTCCTGAGTAGAAATCAAGTCAAGCTTATTTTCTATTTCATCGATTATAAGTATTGGAGCTTCTACTTCTCCATTTCCATCAGGGTTTTCTTCCCTGGTCTGGATATTCATTTCAGGGCGTACACGCTGGCGTGTAATTTCGACCAAACCAAATCGGCTTACAGGTAGGATTTTATGCTTCGCGCGGTCTGTTTTCATTACCTCTTTTAGCTTCTCAAAAAGCTTCTTGCGGTTTTCGGCACGGTGCATGTCGATAAAATCTATCACAATAATTCCTCCCATATCGCGAAGTTGCAGCTGTCGAGCTACTTCTTCGGCTGCGGCCAAATTCACAGTAAGTGCATTGGCCTCTTGGTTGTCATTACTATTGGTTCTGTTACCACTGTTCACGTCAATTACGTGCATGGCTTCGGTGTGCTCTATAATTAAGTAGGCACCTTTGCCCATAGAAACTGAACGTCCAAATGAACCTT
>JAUHWX010000297.1 GCA_030427285.1 Bacteroidia bacterium | reverse complement strand
GGCCTATAAAAACTCCGTTTTGGTATTTTTTGGGAAAGGCACTTTTATCATAAAAAGCCAAACCTAAAGAGGCGGTGTGGGAGCCCACACCATAATCCGGAACGATAGCTTTGGGTAAATCACTAGGCATATCATCAGCCCAGCGCGGGTCAATATGGTTTCCAAAATAGGTGTAGGGCCAGCCGTAAAAACCACCCTCTTGCACAGAAGTAATATAATCGGGAACAAGGTTGTCACCCAAGGCATCGCGCTCGTTTACCGCAGTCCATAGTTTTCCATTTTCAGGGTTCCAATCCATCCCCACAGGGTTTCGCAGTCCCCAAGCGTAAACTTTCTCACCTGTGCCGTCAGGGTTTATTTCCAAAATACCCGCTCTGCGTTTTTCTACTTCCATGCCATGTTCGCCCACATTACTGGCAGAACCTACAGAAACATAAATTTTGGAATTATCAGGACTTGCCAAAAGATTTCGCGTCCAGTGATTATTATAGCCACCAGCGGGCAGATCCAATATTTTCTCTCCATTTCCCTTTAAGGAAATATCTCCATCACTGTAGGGAAAACGAAGCACCGCATCCGTATTAGCCAGGTAAAACTGATTATTCATCAATAGCATTCCAAAGGGTTTATTTAAATCATCTTTAAAAACAAAAGAAGTATCGGGCAGTCCGTCACCATTCAAATCTCTAAAAAGACTAAGACGATCTGCTTTTGATTCTGAAACCACAATATCACCATTTGGTAATTCATAAAGCCAGCGCGGTTGATCCAACCCTTTTGCGAAAAGCTCAACTTTAAACCCTTCAGGTGCCTTTGGCGTTTGGCTTTCTTCCCAACCTTGTACCGAACTAAAATTATAAACAGACTTAGTAGAGAAAGGCTCTGCCAATGAATCAGGATTTACTTTGCCGTAGCCTCGAGACGAATCCAATTTGGCTTCTGGAGTGAGTGGTTTATCCCTATAAATAAATGTAGAATTACAGGCGGAGAACAGGAATAGGGACAATAAAACAAGTATGAATTTTGGCATGGTGTACATTTTTAATGTAGTAACGATGAGGGAATTTACTTGTTTAGATTGTCATTGTTTTTTTAAAGTTTCAATATCTTCAATTAATTGTTCCATTGAAGCCTGGTTAAGCCCATTATAGATTCCACGGATATAGCCATTTTGATCAACCAAGATTACATTTTCGGTGTGTAGGAAGTCGTCATTGTCTTTTTCAAGTCCTAAATCTTCTTCCACAAAATAGCTGTTTCGGCCAAGGCTATAAATTTGATCACGGTCTCCGGTAAGCAAGTGCCACTTTCCGCTTTCCACGTTTTTTTTCTCTGCATATTCTTTTAAAACAGGCACTGAATCAAAATCGGGAGTTACGGAGTGGGAGAGTAGGAGCACGTCATCATCATGTAAAAATGCTTCCTGAATCAACCCCATATTGGTGGTCATTTTGGGGCAGATACCAGGGCAGGACGTGAAGAAAAAGTTGGTTACATAAATCTTTCCCCGTAAGTTTTTCTTGGTGATAATTTCACCATCCTGGTTTACCAAACTGAATTCTGGAATTTGATGAAAATCATTTAATTCATCACTTTCCTTGGCTAGCCAATGAGGTGTAAAGGTAGCTTCATTGTAATAGGGTAGTACAATTTCTGTGGAAGCTTTTTTCTCCTTTTGGCCACAGCCAAATAGCACTAAAGCCAATATGTAAATGCTGAGTTTATTCACTGAATTGTACTTCTTCATCTTTTAGTTCATAACAAAGGTTGGCACGCTTTAAGCCAAAAATTCGGCCATCTCTGGCTTCATAGTTTGAATAAAGCTTTCCGTTGTTGCGCCAAGCTTTTTGCATTCCATTTTCCTGACCCATGGTGTAGTTTAGTTCTTTAAACTTATCACCTGTATTGTACCATTGGGTAAGGGTGCCGTCTACTTTTCCTTCTACATAGTTTGTTTCTGAGCGCTGATATCCATTACTCCACCATGATTTTGTGGTGCCGTGTAGTTTACCATCAGCATAAGTAGCTTCAAAGCTAAGAATGCCATCAGCAAACCATTTTTTCAGCTTGCCTTCTTTCTTTCCGCTAAGGAATTGTATGGTTTCGGAGGGGATGGCATTTTCATAATATGAAATGGAAAACCCGCTAAAGAGCTTGTCCTGATAATAGATAAGCCCTTTATTTGGGTCCAACCTCAAGTTACTTTGTAAAACTGTGTCTTTGGAAAACTCTGAATCCTGTCCACTAACCTCAGTAGATTGCTGGCATGCAAAAAGTGGTAGACACAGTATGAGTATTATGATTTTACTGAATGGCACTAGCTGTTCCTTGATAATCTCCGGGGAATAAAATGTAATAAGAATTCAGGTAAACTTGATTTTGAATGTGGTAGTGATATTCGGAATCACTGTTGTGCTGAGTAGGACTGGTGTGTCCTCCTGAAACATCTAGGTCAGTAGGGTAATCTCCGGTGGAGTTACATTTTCTACCATATAGAAAAAATCCATCCGCTATAATACCAATAAGTTTATCATCATCCTCGCTCCATGCGTGTGGTTCTAAGTGATAGTGATAACTCTGTGGGCCCGTGTGGGCGGCAGAATAATCAAGTGATGGAAGAGCGTTATCCAAAGGTACATTTGGACCTTCTTCATCATTATATATCATAGCGCCACTTATTGCCATACCAATTGCCCCAAGCCCAGTACTGCTAGAGCTACTGGCTCTTTCAGGATTAGCAGATACACGTAATGTGTACGAGCCATTAAAATCATCAATATTGCCGGGTGCCATGCTTTGGTACGAAGTAACAGTTGGTTCTACGAATAGTGGATGATTGCTTGCCGCAGCAGGCGTGGTCAAAGTTCCTCCATTAGGGCCAGTGCTGGTTCTTTCTGTAGTATTTGACCAATAAGGCGCAGTATGGTTTGGCATCCCATTAGATTCCAGAACTACTTCATCACCATCAAGGTAGATGTTGA
>JAUHWX010000064.1 GCA_030427285.1 Bacteroidia bacterium | reverse complement strand
CGGACTTACTTTTAGTGAAACAACAACAGCCCTATCATGGGATAACCTCAAAAAGCAGATTTATTGCAAAAAGAAACCAATGGGTTATGCTTACGGTACACCTGGAGTGGTGGGGCATGTGTTGGTTGTAAAAGGTTACATCACAGTAGCAGGTACTGATTATGTGATTCTGAACGACCCTTGGAGCCCATGTGTAGGAGAAGAAAGATTGATTACTTATTCTCAATATATGGATCCTGCAGGCAGTAGCACCCACTGGAGGACGTGGTATGATTTAGCTAAAAAACCTTAATTAAAAACTTGAGAGATGAAGACGTATAGAAAAATAAAAATTGGCTTTTTGGCTGTTGCAGTATGTGTTACTTCAGCGCTAAGCGGGCAAAATAATGACAAAGCAATAATGGAAGCTGCGAACAAGGGTAAGCAAGATTTGATGGAAGTATTGAAAAGTGGTCGTGATATCAATCTGGGTGTTAGTGCAGATGAATTAGGAAGTGCGCAAGCAGGAACGCCTGTGGCGCATCAGGTTCTTTCGTTTGACAGACTAATCAAGGCGGATAGTACAAGCCGCTTAGCTGATATGGTAGATAAAGAAGCATCTGCGACTTCTATTGTGCCATTGATGAATGGAGGAAACGTGGTAACAGTGGTAACCGTGGGAAATATGAAGGGCGAATACAAGGTTGTTGGCCTTGGAGGTATGTCATTTGCCAATGATCTAAATACAGTTATGAAAGCTTCGGGTAGTAAAACGATAACTGCGTATGAAGTACCCAATCTTCAAACTGTGATTTATGTCGTGAACCAGCAAGGGCAGGAAATGTACTATACCGATTTTGAGGGTAACTCATTGCGAAGACCTATGACTGCAGCTTTGCTGCTGCCTGCCGTGCAAAAGGCGGCTGCTCGTTTCCAAAAAGAATATGGCGCGGCTCTTCAAAAAGAAGAATTGGTGAAATAAATAATTTGCGATGCATTTTGATGTAAATGATAAGGGCGCTCATTTGAGCGCCCTTATTGTATTTATGAATCTACCTTTTAGGTAAACATCTCTTTTACTTTGTCAAAGAATGACTTTTCGCCTTTTCCTGGGTTTGGTACAAACTCCGGTTCTTGTTGCATTTTTTCAAATAAGCGCTTTTGCTCATTAGTGATGTCCTTGGGTATCCACACATTTACGTGCACCAAAAGATCACCTGTTCCGTAGCCTTCTACACTTGGCAAACCTTTGTTCCGCAAGCGAAGTACTTTTCCTGGTTGAGTGCCAGCATCTAACTTGATGCGGGCTTTGCCACTTACCGTACTTACTTCGGCTTTGGTTCCCAATACAGCATCTGGCATGCTTATGTATAGTTCGTAGTGAAGGTTGTTACCATCCCTTTCAAGGTCCGGATGTTTCTCTTCTTCAATTACTACTATCAAATCGCCATTTACACCGCCCATAGGGCCAGCATTTCCTTTGCCAGAAACCTTAAGCTGCATACCATCCATTACTCCGGCTGGTATTTTTACAGATACGGTTTCTTCCTTGCGAATCATTCCATATTCGTCAGCTTCGGCAGGCTTTTTATCTATTGTCTGTCCTAACCCATTACAATTAGGGCAGGTAGTGCTGGTTTGCATTTGCCCAAGTATGGTATTGGTAACGCGGTACGTTTGTCCGGTTCCATTACAGGTTGTACAGTTCTTAAAGCTAATATTGTCAGCAGGAACCTGGCGCTTAATGCGAAGTCTCTTTTCTACACCATTGGCAATGTCTTCAAGAGTAACTTTTACACGTACTCTTAAGTTGCTTCCTTTGAAGACTCTACGGCCACCGCCTCCACGGCCACCACCAAAACCTCCAAATCCACCGCCACCGCGGCTTCCGCCAAATGCTCCACCAAAGATATCCCCAAATTGCTCAAAGATATCTTCCATGTTCATTCCACCACCGCCAAAGCCGCCACCTCCGGCAGCTCCGCCCATTCCGGCATGGCCAAACTGGTCGTAGCGTGCACGTTTGTCAGCATTGCTCAGTACTTCATAGGCTTCTGCTGCTTCCTTAAATTTGGCTTCAGCTTCTTTGTCATCAGGGTTTTTGTCCGGGTGAAATTTCACGGCCATCTTGCGATACGCCTTTTTTATTTCATCTGCCGAAGCACCCTTACTGATGCCTAATATGTCGTAATAATCTCTCTTTGCCATTGCTATATTTTACTGACCAACTACTACTTTGGCGTATCTCAAAATCTTATTTCCTAGCATGTACCCACGCTCAAGCTCGTCTATTACTTTGCCTTTTTGCTTTTTGCTTGGCGCAGGAATTTGAGTTACAGCCTCCATAGTGTCAGCATCAAAATCCTTTCCTGTAGTCTCGTCCATCGGCTTAAGGCCCTTGTTTTTCAAGGTGTTTTCAAACTTCTGCGAAATTAGCTTCAAGCCCTCAACGGATGCATCATCACCTTGTGCCTTTATGGCACGCTGAAAATCATCCAAAATAGGTAGCATAGCTGTCATCAATTCCTGATTGGCAGTACCATACATTTCAATACGCTCTTTGGCAGTACGTTTTCTAAAGTTTTCAAACTCAGCAAATAGTCTCAACTGCTGGTCTTTAGCATCCTTGAGTTCTTGCTCCATTTTTGCTAAAGGATCTTCTTCTATCTTGCTATCAGAGGTTTCAGAAGCATCATTAGTATCTTCTGTAGTCTCGCTCACCGGCTGATCTTGTGTAGCCGTTTCTTCGTTGTGTTGATCTTTCACTTCCTGATTATCGCTCATTTTCAGCTTGTTTTTCAAATGACACCTATAGTCAAAAGCCTTGCCATCACTTAAAAAATGTCAGTGTGGCATAAAAAAACACCGATGGATTATCCACCGGTGCCTGAGTGTCATTTATGTAAAATGTGATTCGGCTATTTTGCCAACTTGGAAAGGGTGTTTTCCAAAGCTGCACCTCTAAGGTTTTTTGCAATAATTACTCCGTCAGCATCCACCAAAAAAGTTGCTGGAATAGCGTTTACATTATAAGTAGCTGCTGCGGCAGATTGCCAAAATTTAAGGTCGCTTACGTGGTTTTCCCACACAAGGCCGTCAGCGGAAATTGCTTTTGTCCAGTCAGTTTTGTTGCGATCTAGCGATACGCTGAATACTTCAAACCCTTTTCCGTTTTTGAATTTTGCATCCTTAAACTTGTTGTAGGTTTTTACCACGTTAGGGTTTTCCATTCTGCATGGTCGGCACCAGCTGGCCCAAAAGTCAACCAGCACAATTTTACCTTTTAGGTCCGAAAGCTTTCTAATGTTTCCATCAGGATCTGTGTAGGCTAGTTCTGGCGCAGGGTCGCCAATATTAAGCACTTTGCTTTGGTCTTCATTGCCATATCTTTCAGGATGAGAATTCCAGTCAGATGCAAACCCCAATCCTATAAAAGTTACAGAGGCTAAAGCGATAAGTGATAATGGTTTTTTAAATACGTTCATGTAAAAATGTTTTCAAGTTTTTTCAAATGTCTACTGCAACATACAACCACAAGTTGATTTTTCAAAATTAAAATGAGTTTATGGAAATAGTGGGATAGACAATCAATCTAATCTTACAATTTCCGCGCCAATTGCACGAAGTCGCTCATCAATGTTTTGGTAACCACGATCGATTTGCTCAATATTATGAATGGTACTTACGCCATCCGCGCTGAGCGCAGCAATCAAAAGCGAAATACCGGCACGTATATCTGGGCTTGTCATAGTTGTCGCCTTTAGCGGAACTTGCTTGTCGATACCAATAACAGTAGCACGGTGCGGATCACAAAGTATAATTTGAGCACCCATGTCTATCAGTTTATCTACAAAGAAAAGGCGGCTTTCAAACATCTTTTGATGAATCAAAACGCTTCCTCTAGCTTGTGTGGCAACAACCAAAGCTATACTCAAAAGATCAGGTGTGAAACCTGGCCACGGTGCATCGGCAATGGTTAAAATGGACCCGTCAATGTAGTTTTCTATTTCGTAATGATCTTGTGCCGGGATATGAATATCATCGCCTACGCGCTCAAGCTTAATTCCCATCTTGCGGAACATAGTAGGTATTACGCCCAGCTCATCGTAGCAAACATCCTTGATTGTAATGTCGGATCCGGTCATGGCGGCCATTCCTATCCATGATCCAATCTCAATCATGTCTGGCAAAATGCGATGCTCACAACCACCTAATTCTTTTACACCTTCAATGGTAAGAAGGTTTGAGCTGATTCCGGTGATTTTTGCACCCATGCTATTTAACATTTTACAAAGCTGCTGAATGTATGGTTCGCAAGCAGCATTGTAAATAGTAGTGGTGCCTTCGGCCAAAACAGCGGCCATTATAATATTAGCAGTTCCTGTTACAGAAGCTTCATCAAGCAGCATAGCGGAATTTTGCACCAAGCTTTTGGAAACCTATAAAGTGGGTGTCTAACCTGCGTCTTCCAATCTTGTCGCCACCAGGTTTGGGTATAAAACCTTTGCCGAACCTTGCCAAAAGTGGACCTACAATCATGATGGAGCCACGAAGGGCACCACCTTTCTCCTTAAATTCAGGAGATGTCATGTAATCTAAATTGAGGTCATCAGCTTTGAAGCTGTAGCTGCCGGGCCCTTGGCGCTGTATGCTCACGCCAAGATCAGCCAAAAGGTCAATTAGCTTATTTACATCCCTAATGTCAGGAATATTGCTGATAGTTACTTTTTCATCGGTAAGGAGCACTGCACAGATTACTTGTAGTGCTTCGTTTTTGGCGCCTTGCGGGATGATGTTTCCTTTAAGTTTTTTGCCGCCAGTAATTTGAAATGTTCCCAAGGGTGTTGAAGTTTATTGGGGTGATTATTTCTTGTATCTCTTCTTGCCGCTTCTGCGGTTCTTATTATTTGAGCTATGGTGCTGACGCTTGTTGTTTGGAATGTCTTTTACCAATTCCTGCTTGTGCTTCAGGTTCATGTCATCAAGCTTTAGTTTACCATTGGCCAAAGCATTCATTTCCATCAAAATCACTTCATCATCCACCGTATCTTTATTCCAGATCAGGTAGGTTTTTTTCATGTGATTAGCTATGGCTATTTTCAGCTTTTCCTTTTCCTCACCTGGAGGTTGTTCTACAGCATAATCGATCATTTTGCGAATTATGTTTCCATAATGGCGATATCTGCGATTGTTTCTTGGGTAGGGAACTAGCTCTGGCTTTTCTCTAAAGGACTCTTCTGAAGGCTTTGGGTAAGGGGAGTCTACATCCAGCTTAAATTCAGACATAATCAAAAGGTGATCCCAAAGCTTATGCTTAAAATCAGGCACATCACGAATTTGTGGGTTTAGATTGCCAATAATATCTATAAGATTCTGCGCTTGTCTATTGCGCTCTTCACGATCTTCAATTGTCAAAAGATGACCCACCATTTTCTGTACGTTTCTACCATATTCTGGTATTATAAGGTGGGGTAAGCTTGTGTTGTATTCCATTTTTATTTGTGTGTTACCGGTGAGGGTAGTGGGTATTTTGGTAATGAGTATTGAGTAATTAGTATTTTAAAAAGTGAGTGTAGCTATCTTATATACTTAATACCCACTACTTAAATCCTGCCCTATACTTTTTCAAGTTTGGCAAATTTGAGTAATAATTTCTTTTCACCAACATTATCAAACTGTATAACAGCCTTTTTGTTGGGGCCCGCACCTTCCATTTCCTTTATTTTTCCATGACCAAAGCGTTGATGTTTTACTCTGTCCCCAACGTTGATGTCGGATGGATTGGTGTCGGCTGCGGAGTCAGCATTGGCCGAAGGTAGTGAACTTTCTATTTTTCTCAGATTTTTGCGCTGCGGCATGGTGCGTTGCGGTTGCCTGCTTCGCGAAGGAGCCGAAGATGTAGGTGCCCTCCGTGGCGAAGGCCTCCTTGAAGTTGAAGGCTCATCACTTTCTCCATACGCTCCGGTAAAGGGAGAGAAATCAGGAGTGTTAATGTTGAGGAAAGACTCATCTATTTCTTCTAAAAAGCGGCTGGGCTCACAATCTATCAATTTGCCCCAGCGATAGCGCATTTGTGCATATGTTAGGTATGCTTCCTTTTCGGCACGTGTAAGGGCTACGTAAAAAAGTCTGCGCTCTTCCTCCAGGTCGGCTCTGCTGCTCATCGCCATCATACTTGGAAAAAGGCTTTCTTCCATACCTACAATAAATACAATTGGAAACTCTAGCCCTTTGGCCAGGTGAATGGTCATTAGAGATACTTTCTCATTGTCTTCGTCAGTAGTATTGTCAGAGTCAGTAAGAAGAGCTACATCTTCCATAAAGCCGGCAAGGGTAGGGTTGCCATCTTCAATTTCCTTTTGGTTTTCGGTAAATTCTTTTACTGAGTTCAAAAGTTCCTGAATGTTTTCCGTGCGGCTTATTCCTTCGGGGGTTTTGTCTTCGTTTAGTTCACGCAGCAAACCTGAAGTTTTAGCAATATGGCTTGCTAAGTCAAAAGCTTCGGCCTCTTGGGCCAGCACTTTGTAGCTATTAATTTTGGTAACAAAATCCTGAATCTTGGTAATTGTGGGTTTGTTGATTCCCACACTTTGGTAGTATCCCAAGTTGCTACAAATCTCCCATACGCTCACGCCATTCGCATTGGCCGCCACAGTGATCCGCTCCATGGTGGTATCTCCGATTCCGCGCTTTGGATAATTTATAACCCTGCGCAATGCTTCCTCATCATTAGAATTGATGGTAAGGCGAACATAAGCCAAAAGGTCTTTTACTTCCTTACGTTGGTAAAAAGAAAGCCCTCCATATATTCTATAAGGAATGTTTCTTCTTCTAAAAGATTCTTCCATCGCCCTTGATTGGGCATTGGTACGATACAAAATGGCAAAATCAGAAAAGGGAATATGCTCTTGCATGTTCTTTTCAAAAATGGTGCGGGCCACATAACTGGCCTCGTCTGTATCGCTTACTGTTTTGTTAATTACAATTTTTTCACCATCCGCATTGTCGGTCCACACGTCCTTGTCCAGCTGCTCCTTATTCTTTTTTATAAGACTATTAGCTGCTCCTACAATGGTTTTTGTAGATCGGTAATTCTGCTCCAGCTTAAAAACGCGTACATCTTCATAATCACGCTGGTAGTTTAAGATGTTTCTAATATTCGCTCCACGGAAAGCGTAAATTGATTGTGCATCATCACCCACCACACAAATGTTTCCGTAGCGGTTGGCCAGTGATTTTACGATAAGGTACTGTGCGTGGTTCGTATCCTGGTACTCATCTACCATTATGTAGCGGAAGCGATCTTGGTACTTGGCCAGTACATCTGGAAACTTGCGCAATAATATAAAGGTATAGAGCAGGAGGTCGTCAAAGTCCATGGCTCCGGAGCGAAAACATCTTTCCGCGTAAGCGCGATAAATGTCGCCCATCATGGGCATGCGAGCTGCGGCATCATTTTCCTGAAGCTCGGGGCTGCGCAAATATTCTTTTGGCGTAATCAAGGCATTCTTGAAAGAAGAAATACGTGAGGCCACACTCTTCACTTTATATACTTCCTTATCAAGGTTTTTTTCCTTGATCACGTTTGCAATCACTTTACGGGCATCTTCAGCATCATATATGGTGAAGTTGCTCGGGAAGCCTAAACGATCGGCTTCAAAGCGAAGTATTTTGGCAAACACCGAGTGGAAGGTTCCCATCCAAAGGTTTTTGGCCTCATTGCCACCCACGATTTTGCCAATACGCTCCTTCATCTCTTTGGCGGCCTTATTGGTAAAGGTGAGGGAAAGTATATTGAAAGGATCTACTCCTTTTTCGTCCATCAAATAGGCAATGCGATAGGTGAGCACACGGGTTTTGCCCGAACCTGCACCAGCAATTACCATTACGGGGCCTTCGGTGTTTACTACAGCTTCGCGCTGCGATGGATTGAGTTGTTTAATATAATCTTGCACGCATGTATTCTTTTGCAGGCGCAAAGTACTCATATATATAGGTAGGGCGCAAATAGTTTGTAGGTAGGATGTGAACATCAAATGAACAGTAAGATGTTAAAGTTGAATGGTACAAATAATACTGTATAGTAGAAGCCGTTCTGGATGATTATGTTTATCCCTTTAAATTTTAAGCTATAGTTATGATTAACTCAAAGTATTTTTTTCTGATGATTTTTATTAGTGCTAGCACCTTTGCTTTTGCGCAAGATGATGAAGATCAAATGGATGGCCGAATGATGCTCAGCATTGGTGCGGGTGGTATGGACTTTAATTCGCTAAATGCGGTCTTAGGGCCTAACGGATACCCCACACTTGAAAATGTTGGCTGGGATTGGGGAATTAACCTGTGGTGGTCTTGGGAAAGGTTGAATGTGATATATGATTTTGGCTCCCATTCGCGGCAGGCAGGTAGTGGGACCACTACTAGATATGATGCAGGGGACTTTACCTTGAATTTTGGCTACGGGCTTGTAAAAGGGCAGCACTTGTCCTTGGTTCCATATTTGGGTTTAGGTTTTGATTATGGTAGTCTGGAGTTGGTTCAAAAGGAAGACCCCTCAATAACCACTGTTTCTGGATATATCGGTAGTGCTCCATATTCTCAAGATATGGATGTGTGGGGGTTTTTGGGGTCAGCTGGTCTATATGCCTTATGGGATTTTTCGTCTAAATCTGATGAAGCAGCATTTTCGCTCGGCTTTCATGCTGGCTATACCCCACGGTTGGCACCGCAGAAGTGGCGCAGTGCTGGAGGTTCAAAATTAGATGGGATAAATATTGAAAGAGGTTGGAGTACAAACTTGGTACTGGGAGTTACATTTTAAGTTACTCCTTAATGTGTTTATATATAGAAGCCTGCAAAGTGTACTTTTGCGGGCTTCATTTATTTAAAGGATATCTGGAGGGGTGTTGATAAGTGATGTTAGTAAATGTTGAGGATTGAAAGTTGAGATGCACTAAACCTTTTGTAATGCCAGTAATTGAGGCGGGTTGAGCTTTTGCATTAAAGGCTGATTTTAAAATTCCTAAAACATTTTTTATCAAGCTATTGTGGGTATAAATAATAGTTTTACATTTGCACTCCCCGAAAAAACGGGTATCTGTTGATTTTTAACAGCTTATAGATAAAAGGTATATGCCAACGATACAGCAATTAGTAAGAAAAGGAAGGGTAAAGCTCACTAAGAAGAGCAAGTCTGCAGCCCTTCAATCTTCGCCACAAAGAAGAGGAGTGTGTACTCGTGTATACACAACTACTCCTAAGAAGCCTAACTCAGCTATGCGTAAAGTAGCAAGGGTAAGGTTGACAAATGGTAATGAGGTGAATGCTTACATTCCAGGAGAAGGACACAATTTGCAGGAGCACAGTATTGTATTAGTACGCGGAGGAAGAGTAAAAGATCTTCCAGGTGTAAGATATCATATCGTACGTGGTGCATTGGATACAGCCGGTGTTACTGGTCGTACTCAGCGTAGAAGTAAGTACGGTGCTAAGAAACCAAAGGATAAGAAATAATTCTCGATAGAGTACCATGAGAAAGACCAGAGCAAAAAAAAGACCCCTGTTGCCAGATCCGCAGTTTAGCGATCAGTTGGTAACTCGTTTTGTAAACATGATGATGTTGGACGGTAAGAAGAGTACTTCTTACAAAATATTCTACGATGCGATTGAAATCGTATCTGAGAAAACTCAGGAAGGTAACGGTTTAGAGCTTTGGAAAGAAGCTTTGAATAACGTAATGCCTCACGTAGAAGTGCGTAGTAGAAGAGTAGGGGGTGCGACCTTCCAAATTCCTATGCAAATTCGTCCGGATCGCAAGGTTTCTATCGCAATGAAGTGGTTGATTAGCTACTCACGTAAGCGCAATGAAAAGTCTATGGCTTTGAGATTGGCTAACGAAGTAATGGCTGCCGCTAAAGAAGAAGGAGCTGCTGTGAAGAAAAGAATGGATACTCATAAAATGGCGGATGCGAATAAAGCATTTGCTCACTTTGGTAGATTTAAATAATTAGAAGGTTACTATAAGCCATGGCTAAAAGAGATCTAAAATATACAAGAAACATTGGTATTGCTGCGCATATTGATGCAGGTAAAACCACTACCACGGAGCGTATTCTTTATTACGGTGGTGTAAGTCATAAAATTGGTGAGGTGCACGATGGTGCAGCTACAATGGACTGGATGGAGCAAGAGCAAGAAAGAGGTATTACTATTACTTCTGCTGCTACTACCCTTAAGTGGCCTTACCGTGGCACTGAATACCACGTAAACATTATTGATACCCCAGGACACGTTGACTTTACCGTAGAGGTAAACCGTTCACTTCGTGTGTTAGACGGTTTGGTTTTCTTGTTTAGTGCTGTTGATGGTGTAGAGCCACAGTCAGAAACTAACTGGAGACTTGCAAACAACTACAATGTTCCACGTATTGGTTTCGTGAACAAGATGGACCGTCAGGGAGCTGATTTCCTTAACGTGACCCGTCAGGTAAAAGAGATGCTTGGTAGCCATGCACTTCCTCTTCAAATTCCAATTGGTGCAGAAGCCGATTTTAAAGGAGTGGTTGATTTGATCAACTTCCGTGGAATTACATGGAATGATGAAGATCAAGGAATGACCTTTCAGGAAATTGATATTCCTGCAGATATATTAGAAGAAGCAACAGAGTACCGTGAAAAGTTATTGGAAGCAGTAGCTGAGTTTAACGATACTTTGATGGAAAAATACTTTGAAGATCCTGAGTCGCTTACCGAAAGAGAAATTCTTGACGCATTGCGTGAAGCTACTATCTCTGGTAAAGTGGTGCCTATGATGTGTGGTTCTGCCTTTAAAAATAAAGGAGTACAGGCTATGCTTGACATGGTAATGGAAATTCTTCCTTCTCCAATGGATGTTGAGGCCATCGTTGGTACCAACCCAGAAACAGAACAAGAAGAAAAGAGACAGCCATCAGTTGATGATCCTTTTGCGGGTCTTGCTTTTAAGATTGCAACAGATCCATTTGTAGGTCGTCTATGCTTTACCCGCGCCTATTCAGGTACTTTAGAGTCTGGTTCATATGTGTTGAATACCAGAACGGGTAAGAAAGAAAGAATTTCAAGAATTTTCCAAATGCACGCCAACAAGCAAAACCAGATCGACACCCTTGGTGCTGGTGATATTGGTGCATTGGTAGGATTTAAAGATATTAAGACTGGGGATACACTTTGTAATGAAAAGCACCCAATTGTGCTTGAGTCAATGGACTTCCCAGATCCAGTGATCGGATTGGCAATTGAGCCTAAAACTCAGGCTGATGTGGATAAGCTAGGTATGGCTTTAGCTAAGCTTACTGAAGAAGATCCAACGTTTGTTGTAAAAACTGACGAAGATTCTGGTCAAACAGTAATTAGTGGAATGGGTGAGCTTCACTTGGATATTATCATGGACCGTCTTAAGCGTGAGTTTAAGGTAGAGGTGAACCAAGGAGCTCCGCAAGTATCTTACAAAGAAACTATCAACGGTACAGTTGATCATAGAGAGGTTTATAAGAAGCAGTCTGGTGGTCGTGGTAAATTTGCTGATATCGTGGTGACAATCGAACCAGGAGACCCTGAAAAGCCAGGTTTGATTTTTGAAAACGCTGTAAAAGGTGGTAACGTACCTAAAGAATTTGTTCCATCTGTAGAGAAAGGATTTAAGGAAGCCATGAAAAATGGTGTATTGGCAGGTTTCCCTGTAGATAGCCTTAAAGTTACCTTGAAGGATGGATCTTTCCACGCGGTAGATTCTGATCAGCTTTCCTTTGAATTGGCGGCTAAACTTGCCTACAAAGAAGCTCTTCCAAAGGCAAGCCCAGTGTTGCTTGAGCCAATTATGAAACTTGAGGTACTTACCCCAGAAGAAAACATGGGAGATATAGTAGGTGACCTTAACAGGCGTAGAGGTGTGATGGAAGGTATGGGTGATAGAAGCGGTTCTAAAGTAATCAAAGCAAAAGTTCCATTGTCTGAGATGTTTGGATATGTAACAGCTTTGAGAACCATGTCTTCTGGACGTGCAACATCAACTATGGAATTCTCGCACTTTGCAGAAGCTCCTAAGAATGTGGCCGATGAAGTAATAGCAACAGTAAAAGGTAGTAAGTAACCTGCATAAGACAATAATTGAAGATGAGTCAGAAGATCAGGATTAAATTAAAATCATACGATTACAACTTGGTAGATAAGTCTGCTGAAAAAATCGTAAAAACCGTAAAGAGTACCGGTGCCATTATAAACGGACCAATTCCTCTTCCTACAAACAAGAGAATCTATACGGTGCTTCGTTCACCACACGTGAATAAGAAGGCTAGAGAGCAGTTCGAATTGTCGTCTTACAAGAGACTATTGGATATCTACTCTTCTTCTTCAAAAACAATTGACGCTCTGATGAAACTAGAGCTGCCAAGTGGAGTAGAAGTAGAAATAAAAGTTTAAGTTTTTTAAATAATTAACCTTTAAAAAGGAAATCAAATGCCTGGAATGATCGGTAAAAAGGTCGGTATGACAAGCCTCTTTGATGCAAATGGTAAAAATTTACCATGTACTGTCATCGAAGTGGGTCCTTGTGTGGTTACTCAAATTAAAACCACAGAGACCGATGGTTATGAAGCAGTTCAGATTGCTTACGGTGACAAGTCAGAAAAAAATGTAGCAAAAGCACAAATTGCACATTTCAAAAAAGCTGGCAGCACTCCAAAGCAGCACGTTATCGAAATTGATTCGGTAGACGGAGAAGTAAAACTCGGAGACGAGCTTGCTGCAGATATTTTTGTGGAAGGAGAGTATGTTGATGTAGCTGGTAACTCTAAGGGAAAAGGTTTCCAAGGGGTAGTAAAGCGTCACAACTTTGGTGGAGTAGGTCAATCTACCCACGGTCAGCACAACCGTCTAAGAGCACCAGGTTCTATTGGTGCCGGTTCTGATCCATCACGTGTATTTAAGGGCATGAAAATGGCCGGCCGTATGGGAGGAAAAAGAACCATGGTAGAAAACCTTCAAGTTCTTAAGGTTGATAAAGACAAAAATCTTTTGGTAGTAAAAGGTTCTGTACCTGGCGCTAAAAATTCAATCGTAATAATTACCAAGTGATGGAATTAGCAGTATTAAACAAAGAAGGAAAGGAAACAGGTCGTAAGGTGACCTTGAGCACAGAGCTTTATGCTGTGGAGCCAAATCATCACGCTATTTACCTTGATGTGAAGCAATACTTGGCTAACCAACGCCAGGGTACGCACAAGTCGAAAGAAAGAGGAGAAATTTCTCGTACTACCAAGAAGTTCTTCCGTCAAAAAGGAACTGGTAATGCACGTGTAGGATCACTTAGATCTCCGTTGCAAAGAGGTGGTGGTACCGCTTTTGGTCCACGCCCAAGAAACTACGGTTTCAAATTGAACAAAAAAGTGAAAGCTGTTGCCCGTAAATCAGCACTTACACTTAAGGCTTCAGACAAGAAAATTCAAGTAATTGAAAACCTTGAAATGGCCGCTCCAAAGACGAAAGACTTCATCAATATTATCACTGCTTTAGGGCTTGATGCAAAAAAGTCTATCATAGTACTTGGAGACTCAAATAAAAATGTATATTTGTCGTCCCGAAATTTTAAGGGGTCTGACGTTGTAATCGCTTCAGAATTAAACACTTACAGCATTATGAATGCTCAAAATGTAGTTTTAACTGAAGATTCGTTAGGAAAACTTGAAAACCTTTTAAGTAAATAAACAATGGGCATCTTGATTAGACCTGTAATTACAGAGAAAGCAACAGCTGATAGCGAAGATCGCAATCGATTTGCCTTTGTTGTTGATAAAAAGGCAAACAAGGTAGAGATAAAGAAAGCTGTAGAGGAGCTTTACGGAGTGAATATCGAAAAGGTACGCACTATGTTGGTTCCAGGAAAAAAGAAAAGCCGCTTCACTAAAAATGGTGTAGTATCTGGTTCAACCGGAATGTACAAAAAAGCTATTGTAGAAGTAAGAAGTGGTGAAACCATAGATCTCTATAGTAATATTTAAGACCAATGGGAGTAAGAAAATTAAATCCGGTAACCCCCGGCCAGCGTTTTAGAATTGTAAATGACAACAGTACTATTACAGCTGCTAAACCTGAAAAATCTCTTGTAAAAGGGAAATCGAAAGGCGGTGGTAGAAATAACACAGGTAAAATGACAATCCGCAATGTAGGTGGAGGTCATAAGCAGAAATACCGTGTTATCGACTTCAAACGTGATAAGGAAGGTGTTCCTGCAACTGTAAAAGCTGTAGAATACGATCCTAATCGTACAGCTCGTATAGCTTTGCTTTACTATGCTGACGGTGAGAAGAGATACATGATAGCGCCAAACGGTTTGCAAGTAGGTCAAACTGTGGTAAGCGGTAGAGAAGCAGCACCTGAGATTGGTAACGCAATGTACCTTTCTGATATTCCATTGGGTACTGTAATTAGCTGTATCGAAATGAGACCTGGACAAGGAGCTGTGATTGCTCGTAGTGCTGGTTCATTTGCACAGCTTGCAGCAAGAGATGGTAAATACGCTATCATTAAGTTGCCAAGTGGAGAGACTAGAATGATCTTGATTACCTGTATGGCAATGATTGGTGCGGTTAGTAACTCTGACAATGCTCAAGAGGTAAGCGGAAAAGCCGGACGTAAGAGATGGCAAGGAAGAAGACCAAGAGTACGTGGTGTAGCGATGAACCCAGTAGATCACCCAATGGGTGGTGGTGAAGGTAGAGCTTCAGGTGGTCATCCAAGATCGAGAAATGGTATACCTGCAAAAGGTTACAAAACTCGTGCACCGAAGAAAGAGTCTAGCAAGTACATTATTGAAAGAAGGAAAAAATAATTAAGATGGCAAGGTCACTTAAAAAAGGTCCATATATACATTATAAGCTGGAGCGTAAAGTTCTTGCGAATGTTGAAGCAGGTAGCAAGTCAGTTGTAAAAACTTACTCTAGAGCTTCAATGATCTCTCCAGAATTTGTAGGACAAACAATAGCAGTTCACAATGGTAG
>JAUHWX010000296.1 GCA_030427285.1 Bacteroidia bacterium | reverse complement strand
GGGTAATCGGAATTCACTTTTTCAACCCGGCACCTTTGATGCCATTGGTAGAGATTATTCCTGCGGTGTCCACTTCTGTGGAAACAACAAAAAAGGCAAGGGAAATAATTGACAGCTGGGGTAAAGTGACCGTTTTGGCAAAAGACACTCCGGGCTTTATTGTAAACCGTGTGGCTCGGCCATTTTATGGGGAGGCAGTGCGTATTTATGAAGAAGGTTTTGCTGATCCGGAAACCATCGATTGGGCGATGACCGAGCTGGGAGGTTTCCGTATGGGGCCATTTACACTTATGGATTTCATTGGTCATGATGTGAATTATGCCGTTACCGAAAGTGTGTTTGAAGCTTTTTATTATGATCAGCGTTACCGACCAAATTTCTCCCAAAAACGATTGGTAGAAGCGGGGTGGTTAGGAAGGAAAACCGGCCGTGGTTTTTATGATTATAGCGAAGGTGCCGAAAAGCCAGCTCCCAGCACCAACCAGGAAATGGGGGAAAACATTCTTTGGAGAATTTTAGTGATGCTTATCAACGAAGCTGCCGATGCTTTGTATCTAAATATTGCCAGCCGCGAAGACATCGATTTGGCCATGACCAAAGGTGTGAATTACCCAAAGGGACTTTTGAAATGGGCTGATGAAAAAGGTATACAGCATTGTGTGGATACTTTGGATAGAATGCAAGCTGAGTATGGGGAAGACCGTTACCGTTGCAGTCCATTGCTTAGAAAAATGGCGAGAGAGGGGCAGGCTTTCTTTTAAAGTAAAAGACCTCTATAAAAAGATAAAAGGTGAGCGGTTGTATTGACGGCTCACCTTTTTTATGCTCTCTAAATTCTTTCCGCTAAGGCGTCACCACAAGATTGGAAGAGCCTATTTTTCCATCATTTCTTTTAAAATTTAAAGTATAAACGCCTGCTGGTAAATTGAGGTCAATCACGGTTTCTATGTGATTTTCTATTTGAATCTGCGCGACTATTTTACCAGCGGGATTGATCACGAATAAGGTTCCTGCTTCGGTATCCATTCCTTGTGAAAAGGTGAATCTTCCTTTTGTAGGATTTGGATAAACACTAAGCTGTGGCAAGTCATTTTCCGTAAGGCCAACATTAGTAAATTTGCAGGCAGAGGTATCTGTACAACCATTTTTGGTGAGTATCACAGCGTAATTGCCGCCTCTAATGGGTGAATAGGTTTGGAGTACTGCCCCCGGAATTATTTGTTTGCCATCACAATCCATCCATTGATAATTGGCGCCACCTAGTTTGGCGAAAAGGGTTTTAGAGTTTGACCAAATAACATCGGTATCAAGCGAGTCAAGCGTGAGGCTAAGCTGAGCAATAGAATCACAGCTGCCAGAAGTAGGGAACGTGGCATAGTAAATACCGGCTTGTTTGTAATAATCATTTCCAAACTGAACACTATCACCTTTGCAAATGGTGGCTGAGGTTGTACCCGCTAAAACTTTTCCTTGTGTAAAATTGGAGGTAGACCCGCTCATGCTAAATCCGCTTAAGGTACCGTCAATATTACCCTTATCATCAATAAGTTTTGTAATGCCGGAGTTGCTTCCATTAGCTGAGCCTTGGTCACATTTGTAATATAGCTTTAGGTTGGGGCTTGAGTTATCATGCCCATAATTGTACATGCAGCCAATTTCAGTGGGGTTGAGGGCTTTGTTCCAAAGAGCAACTTCATCCAGCTTGCCTCCAAATTGAAAATTAGTGGATTGGAAAGTGAGGTTACCCAGCATAAAAGTTTCAGAAGATGAGATGATGGTTCCACTTGCCGGAATAGATGCCGCTTGTGCCGAATTGAGATAGACTTTAAGAGAACTCCCATCATAGGTCATTACCAAGTGTTGCCAAGTATTAATTTGGAACCCGGAAACGGTAGTTGTATAATGTGTTCCTGTGCTATTTCTAAACCTAGCTTCCAGCACATTAGTGGAGAGGTGAAGTAAATAGAAATCACAGGAGGCATCATTTCTAAAACCCACGATTCCGTCAAAATTAGGAAAACTCGGAGCCGTGTTGCTAGCATATACCCAGCAACTGATGCTCATTCCTGTAGTTGAATTTGCAATGTGCGTAGAGGCACCTAAAGCTAATACTGCATCATTTGAGCCATCAAAGGCTAGGCTATTGGGGTTTTGAGCTATAGCAGAAAAAGAAAGGAAGAAAAACAAGGCACTGGTGAGCAGGTGGGGGTAGTTTAGTTTTTTCATTTTGTTAAAGTTTGATTTGAAAACTAAGTTAGAAAATAATGAGCCTGGTTTTATCTCCCCCAAATGGGTACAGCTAGTTTAACTAAAGTCTTAAATTGCGTTTTATCAATAACACTTCATAAACTCATACTTATCCCAAAATATGTACGCTACTTTATTTAGGCAGCAGTTTAAAAAAGCCCTCCGTGCCAAGGCCTTTTCGCAAGGCTGGGGGGTAAAAATCCTTATCGGTTTTCTGGTTATTTACTTTGGCCTTTCATTTTTGGCCCTTGGTTTTTTGTTGCCCGAAATAATCATGGAAACAAACCCGAAGGCCAGTCTCATCACGCCAATCTTTGGTCAGTTTGTATTGTACTATGTGCTGGTAGATTTGTCCATGCGCTTCTTTTTGCAAGACCTCAATGTGCTTACTGTACAGCATTATTTGCTGCAACCCATCAAAAAGAGTAAGATTATAAATTACCTATTGGCAAGTAGTATTTTCAATTTTTTCAATCTTTTGCCCCTGCTCTTTATAGTACCCTTTGCCTTTCGGGGAGCTATGCCCGAGCTAGGCATGGTAGGTGGCGTTGCTTGGCTTATAGCAATGTTTTTGCTGGTAATGGTAAATCATTTTTTGGCCATTTACATTAAAAGGGTAGCTGCAGTAAAGCAGATTGTTTTTATGATTTTTGCGGCCATAGTAGCCCTGCTTTTTGTAGCCAATGCCTTAGAGTGGATTTCACTCAGGGATTGGTCAGCTCTTGTTTTTGGAAATTTGG
>JAUHWX010000063.1 GCA_030427285.1 Bacteroidia bacterium | reverse complement strand
TTCGTTTTGAGCAGCCTCTTTTTTTGTGAGTTAAACAATTGTAGCGAGTTTATACTTAATTTAGGAATCAGTTTAACTCAACTATGATATCCACTAAAAGAAAACGCATCTACCAATCCTTACTCATCCTGGTATCTATACCCCTCTTGCTTTTTACCGCCTGGAGTGGCTGGCAATTGTATTCAGACAGCAACGAGCGAGCCGATGCCAAAGACTATTTTAGCGAAGCCAATAGCATCGAGTATGGTCTCTTTTCGGTAAATATTTGGAAGGATGAAATCAAAGAAATCCTCAAAACTCAAATTGACTCATTTGAACTTACCCCAGAGCAAGAAGCTGCTTTGCGAAAGCAAGTGGAGGGAGTGCTAAACAGTCTGATTGACGAAGCCAAGAATCAAGTCCAAACACAGGATGAGTCCTTTAAGCAGAAAATAAGAAAGATTGCCGTAAACGCTTTTGTAGATTGGGATAATGTACGTCAAATGGTGCCTGCTTTTGCAGAAACAATTGTTACCGAAGCTACTAGTGATGAAAACAAAGAACAGCTCAAAACACTTGCCACACAAAAACTAAACAACTTTGCCGACCAAACTTTTGACGATTCAGATAGCGTTCACTTGTATGAGATTTATTCCACTTATGGACAAGATAACCGAGCGGACTTTAATAAAGAAATAGACCGAATGTCGGTAGAATTGGAAAACCGTGGATACCTGTTTACGTTCATAATTTTAGGGATTTTAATCTTCTTTCTTCTCCCCTGGTTTTTGGTGTATAAAAAACGGCCCGAACTTCATAAGCCTCTATTTATAGTTTCGGTAATACTCGCATTAATAGTACTCCTTACCGGACTCACCACACCCATGATAGAGATTGATGCCCGTATTGCCACGTTAGATTTTACCTTACTAGGCCAGCATATTGAATTTCATGACCAAATGCTTTTTTATCGCAGTAAAAGCATACTTCAGGTAGTTTGGATTTTACTTGAAACTAAAAAATTTGACTCAGTATTTGTTGGGGTTTTGATACTGGCATTTAGTGTGCTTCTACCAATGTCCAAGTTATTGGCCACTGAGGTTTTCCTTATCGGGAAATCAAAATTGCGTCACAATAAAATTGTGCAGTGGCTGGTATTCAAATCAGCCAAATGGAGCATGGCCGATGTAATGGTGGTAGCCATCTTTATGAGCTTTGTAGGCTTTAGCGGAATACTTGACAGTCAGCTGGAAATACTCAATATGGATTCGCAGTCGGTGAGCTCCATTGCCACAAATCTTACCTCTTTGCAACCAGGCTTTATTATATTTCTGGCCTTTGTGCTTTACAGCTTAATACTTTCAACTATCCTGAAAAAAATTACGCCTAAGCGGGAACTGGAATAATTGTATTTCGTGAAGGTTAATACAAAAGCACAAATTTTTTAAAGAGTCTACTTTGCGAATCTCCTTGCCCTCCGCATCTCTGCGTTGAAGTTTGACTAAAAGCTTTCTTTGAAATTCTCCTTTTAGAGTTTCAATTTTATTTAGCATTTCTGATTTAGAGCTTCGAGTTTCTCCTCGTTATCTCAAATACAAAGTGGTCCCCACTTTAGGCTGTTCACCTACTTTCATGTTGTTTCGTTTGTATAGGTGTTCTAATCTAATTCCAAACTTTTGAGAGATGGAGTGCATATCCTCGTCTGCCTCTACCTTATGATAGTTAAAATCACGGGCCGCTTTCTTTCGCTTTGGCTGCGTGTACAGCCTTTCGCCTTCGGCCACCTTTGAGTCCCACGAAAGATCATTGTACTTCAAAAGCCTTTTCATCCTCACTTGAGTTTTAAGCGAAATGGATTCTAAAGTCTCACCCTCGCCTACTTCAATATATTTTACACCGTTGGTAGAAACATTTATCAGAGCTACCGCAATCTCTTTTTCCTCTCCATGCGGCTCCGCATTATACCCATCTAAATCATACTTATGCAGTTCATAGCGTTCAATTAAGTCTATAAGTAATTTGGGGTACTTCGGATTGGTAGCATATCCCGCCTTTTTCAAACCTTTGGCCCAAGCCTTATAATCCGTTGGTGATTCCTCAAAGAGAAAAGCATAACGGCTCCTGTTTTTCAAAAACAAGGAGTGATCTTTAAAGCTCTCATCAGGATTTTTGTAAGATCTAAAACACTCATTTTTTTTATCATCATCATGGTACACACGCTCACCACTCCAACCCTCATGACACTTTATGCCAAAGTGATTATTAGCCTCTGTGGCCAAATAGCTCTCTCCACTGCCCGACTCCAAAATACCCTGAGCTAAAGTAATGCTGGCAGGTATGCCGTGCAGTTTCATTTCCCGGATAGCCACATCCTTGTATTTTTTGATATACGCCTCTTGCTTTCCCTGAGCAAATACCAGTGAAACCATCATCATCATTACCCAAACCAACTTGTACTTCATCAATAATTTATTTGTAATCCGCGTTTTTGCAAACGCTCGTTCATTCCTTTTATTCCTTGCAGCCCACCGGTATGGATAGCCAAAACCTTATTTCCGGCCGCTATTTCGCCCATTTCAATTCTGTCCCAAATTCCAAACATCATCTTTCCGGTGTAAATCGGATCGAGCGGTATTTGGTACTTTTCATAAAACCAATTCATAAAATGAATCAGCTCGGGCTGCACTTTTCCGTAGCCGCCAAAGTGATAATCATTTTGCAATGTAAGAGTAGCTCGGGTAGAAATTTTTCCCAAACTATGTGTTGACAATTCTTTTCCAAAATTCACAATGAGGTTTTGAATAGCTGTTCTTAAAAACTGCCCTCCCTTCAAAGCCGGGAAAAGCTGAAAGTTTGTTTCGTACCCACTGCTCATCATTCCAGCCATGGTAGTTCCGGTGCCTCCAGCTACACACACCATGTCATATTGGTCTTTCACCTCATCCATTATATCCAGGCAACCGCGCATACCGAGCACCCCCTTTCCTCCTTCGGGCACCAAATAAACTTCCGGAAGCGCCTCGCCCAGCATTCCCAAAAATTCAGGATTGTCCCGCTCATCATATTGCTTGCGCGAAATAGCCTCGATTTCCATTCCGCAGCTGCGGCAAAAATCAAGGGTTGGATTGGTAGAAATTTCTTCCCCCCGAATTAGTGCTTTGGTTTTAAAACCATACATCTTACCCGAGGCAGCGGTAGCAGCAATATGATTAGAAAAAGCACCACCAAAAGTGAGCATCACTTTTTTATTGCTTTCGCAAAAAGCTTCATAATGGTATTTCAGCTTACGCCATTTATTCCCGCTCACCTCAAGGTGAATGAGATCATCGCGTTTGATGTACACTTCCACACCATGGAGCGTATCTACATGCTGAATGGGACTATTTATTTTTTCAAATGAATCCAAAGAAAATTGCGTTTTGGCGGTAAAGGTAAATGGCTTAATCCAATGCGGTTCTCGACTTCGCTATAAGAAGCAACACTGGCTAGTTAGCCACATTGAGCGAAGTCAAAATGATCCGTAACTGAGTTTTACTGCACAAATTTCAAAGCCTCACCCACCTCCTCCACCGGAAGCTGACAAACTTTATTTTCACACACATAAATCATCGTACTACCTTTTACAAAACGATTTTCGAGTAATGGCAAATCGCTTTCTTTTTTACTTCCCTGAATCAAAACATTAGGCACAAATTGCTTTTGCCACTCCTTGTACTTTTCATCGGCATCTTTACCCACTATGGCAATTTCATAAAATGGATATTTGAAATTCAAAAGCAAGCGAGCCCAATTACTATAACTTTCCGGATAGGTTATCAGGCGCACTTTGTCCATTTGAGCCAGCATCTTTTCGCTTTGTGCTAAATAGCTTTCATTTCCCGTGAGGTGATACAAGTGAAACAGATTATGCGCCATCACCGAGTTGGCCGCTGGAATCACGTTGTCGTGCACCTCCATACTTTTGGCGATAAGCTGTTTGGCATTTTTACTTCGCGTAAAAAATAAGCCCGTTCCTTCATCTTCAAAATTGGCCTTGGCGTAATTCATCCAGGCATCAGCCTGCTCCAAATATTTTACATCAAAGGTGGCTTCATACAAATCCAAAAAGCCTTTAATAGCGAAGGTGTAATCTTCAATCAAACCATCAATACTGCTCTTTCCTTTTTTATAAGAATGGAACAAGCTCCTATCTTTTCGCACCTGCTTTTTTAGCAACCACTCTCCATTCTTTTTGGCTAAATCCAAATAGTGAGAATCTCCCAAAGCCTTGTACGCGTCTATTAATCCGGTAATCATCAAGGCATTCCAGCTGGTGAGTGATTTATCATCCAAGCCGGGCGCAACTCTTTTAGCACGTACTTTCAGTAATTTTTGCTCCCAGACTTTCACTTTAGCAGCATCTGTATTTTCAGAATTATCCTTGCGCATCAGCACAATTCTACCTTCCCATTTTCCTTTTTTAAGATCAAAGTAGTTTGTGAAATCTTCCCAGTCGCTATCGCCAATTATTTCCTTCAGCTCCACTTCGGGCCACACATAATATTTTCCCTCTTCGCCTTCGCTATCAGCATCCAGTGCTGAGTAAAATTCCCCATCAGGCCCCAGCATGTCGCGTTCCAGCCATTTGATGGTTTGACGAACGATTTCTTCATACAGTGGATTTTTCGTTTTTTGATACGCTCGGCTATACAGGCTCACCAGCTGAGCATTGTCATATAGCATTTTTTCGAAATGCGGAACTTTCCATTCATCATCTACGCTGTAGCGCGAAAAGCCACCGCCAACCTGATCATATATTCCACCGAAAGCCATTTTGCGAAGGGTTAAATTTAATTGTTCCATCGCTTCTACATTTCCCGTAAGGGAGGCATACTCCAACAAAAACTCATAACCCACGGGCATTGGGAATTTGGGAGCACCCGCACTTCCACCTTCTTTTTTATCAAAGTTTTTAGACCAGTTTTTAAAAAGTAAATCAATCTCTTCTTTGGAATAGTTGCCGGGTGTTTCGTTTGGACTAACAAGCTCCGACTGTACCACGCCTTCTGTTAGTTTCTCCGCATATTCCAGCACTTTTTCAGGATCATCTTTATACACCTCTACAATGCTTTGTAAGGACTGCATCCATCCATCTTTAGGAAAGTAAGTGCCACCCCAAATGGGTCGCCCATCAGGAAGTGTAATCACATTTAGCGGCCAGCCTCCACGGCCCGTCATCAATTGCACCGCGGTCATGTACACTTGGTCCACATCAGGTCGCTCTTCACGGTCCACTTTTATTGAAATAAAATACTCGTTCATAAGAGCTGCTGCTGCCGAATCTTCAAAACTTTGATGCTCCATAACATGGCACCAATGGCAAGCCGAATAGCCGATGCTCACAATTACCAGCTTATTTTCTTCTTCCGCTTTAGTGAAAGCTTCCTCTCCCCAGGGGTGCCAATCTACCGGATTGTGAGCATGTTGAAGTAAGTACGGACTGGTCTCGTTGATTAATTCGTTTGTATGTTTTACCATCTTATTTTCATATTGAGCGCAGGCCACCATGCCCAGCAAACAAGCTATGAGCACCGTTGGCTTTTGTATCATAATAGGTTTATTGATATTGATTTCTACATTTACAAAACTTAACATTGGCTTAATAAAGGATATACCTCAAAAAGTACTTTTGCAGCCTTAAATAACACCTCACACAATGGATATCTATTTGATTTTAACTTACATCCTATTTGCTGTTGCAATAGTAGACCTTATGGTTGGTGTGAGTAATGATGCGGTAAACTTTCTTAATTCAGCCATAGGCTCTAAGGTAGCATCATTTAAAACAATATTAATCATTGCCAGTGTGGGAATTTTGATTGGAGCGTCCTTTTCCAGTGGAATGATGGAAGTAGCGCGAAAGGGTATTTTTATGCCTGGCTTCTTCACCTTCGAAATGATAATGTACGTGTTTATAGCCGTAATGCTTACTGACATTATTCTTCTCGACTTTTACAATACTGTTGGCCTACCTACCTCCACTACCGTTTCTATAGTATTTGAGCTTTTAGGAGCTGCTTTAGCGATAGGACTGCTTATTTCATTCAATAGTGGTAGAGGATTTGAAACAATTTCTGAGATTATAAATATTGATTCAGCTATAAAAATTGTCTCGGGGATTTTCCTTTCTATTTTGATTTCATTCTCCGTGGGATCCATGGTGCAATACCTCACGCGCTTAGCATTCTCTTTCAACTTTGAAAAGAATATGAAGCGATTTGGGCCACTTTTTAGTGGTATTGCAATAACCTCTATAACCTATTTTCTTCTTATAAAAGGAGCTAAAGGGAGCACTTTTGCCAAGAGCTTGGATTGGATTGTAAACAGCGATACGCTTACTGTGCTGGCTGTTTCCTTTATTATTTGGACTAGTCTTACCTGGGCTTTAATGAAGTTCACCAAGATTAACCCATTGAAGGTTATTGTGCTTATGGGTACTTTTTCGCTGGCTATGGCTTTTGCAGGTAATGACTTGGTAAACTTTATCGGGGTTGCTATTGCAGGAAAACAATCCTACTTGCATTGGATAGAAATGGGTGGAACAGCCGAAGTAGCCAGCACACTGAAAATGACTTTCCTTAGTGAAAAACAGATGACCGAGCCTGTGCTTCTCCTGGCTGCGGGAATCATCATGGTGATTACGCTATGGTTTTCGGCCAAAGCCAAAAAGGTTACTGAAACTGAGGTAGGTTTAAGCCGTCAGGATGATGGAGATGAAAGGTTTAGACCCAACTTTATTTCGCGCGGTATTGTAGGCGGTGGAATGAAACTGGGCAATGCTTTTAATGTGATGTTGTCTGACAACATGAAAGCAAAAATCGACCACCAGTTTAGAAAGGAAAAGCTGTCAAAAAATGTGGATGAACGCGATGCCCCTGCTTTTGACTTACTCCGTGCGTCAGTAAACCTAATGGTAGCTAGTATTCTTATCTCTTATGCAACCTCTCTAAAACTACCATTATCTACCACCTACGTTTCATTTATGGTAGCTATGGGTACTTCATTGGCCGATAAGGCCTGGGGTAGAGAAAGTGCTGTATATCGCGTAGCTGGTGTGGTAAATGTAGTTGGTGGTTGGTTACTCACAGCCCTTATCGCTTTTTGTACAGCCGCTTTGTTTGGCTCAATTATTTATTACGGTGGTTTTAATGCCGTAATCGTACTTACCGTTGTAGCTGCCTTTTTACTTATCCGCAGCCATGTTTCCTTTAAGCGCAAATCAAAAGAAGATGCTGAAACTAAGGAGCAGTTTGCAAGACCAATAGATATTGAAAATGTAATAGACGAAAGCAAAATCAATACAGCCAAAAACCTCGACTATATCCGTAAGGCAACCACACTAAGTCTAAAGTCGCTTGTGGGTGATAACAAGGATGTAATGGTGCGTTCATTTAAGCAGCTGAAAAAGCTTCAAGCTAAAAATGAAAAACTACAAGAAAAGATCATAAAATATGTACGCAAAATGGATGATGGGCAACTGGATGCCGGCCGCCTTTACATATTAGTTTTTGATCTTATGCAGGATATGGGTCAAAGTGCAAACTTCCTAAGTAGTGTTTGTACCAAGCATTTAATAAATCATCACAAATTACCATCACGAAAATTTTTGGATGTGTTGATTCAGCTAGACAACAAATTTGACTCTTACCTAAGCAAGATGGTCAACTCTATAGACAATCTTGAATTCACAAATTATGAAAGCATACTGAACGAACAGAGCAACTTAGTTGAATTTATCAACCTGAAAATTGATGAGCAAATTTTGGAAATTCAATCAGGTAATCTGGACAATAGAAACGGAATGCTGCAAGTACGAATCTTGCTCGAATCCAAGGATATTGCTGAAGTTTCAGGAAAAGTATTGTCCATATATGTAGACTATGCACGTAAAGATTAAAAACGAAAATATGTACCACCAATAATGAAAAGGGCGTCTTGTACGCCCTTTTTCGCTGTTTTTTATTTCAATTCAAAATTGTATCGCAACAATGAAGAAGATTTACCAACTGATTGGGCTAGTAATGCTAGCTCCTATGCTTTCCTTGGCACAAGATGATTCACCCGAAGCAACTTTAGCAGGGGGAAACGGGCTGAAGTTTGTAGCCCGAGACAACAGTGCCAGCCTTAAACTTGGCATTCGTATTCAACCGCTCTTAGCCGTCAATTATCAAGATTTTGAAACCTTTACCAACCCGACTTTGGATGAAGTTCAAATGACCATCAGACGTGCCCGTCTCAAATTTGATGGACATGTGTATAACCCAAAGTGGGTCTACAAGTTTGAATTGGCGCTTGGCAATAGAAACATTGGTGGAACCGGAGACCATACAAGTCAGGGAGCACGCATTATACTCGATGCCGTTATCAAGTATGAATTTGTGAAGAATACCTACTTCTGGTTTGGACAAACTAAACTTCCGGGTAATCGTGAGCGGGTGGTGTCCTCTCAAAAACTTCAATTAGTAGACCGAAGTATTGCCAATGGCCGATATAATATTGACCGTGACATGGGTTTTCAACTTCACGGAAAATACGCCATAGGTGATAAGCCTGTAAATCTGGCTTTAGCCTTATCTATGGGTGAGGGACGCAATATTACCGACTTTAATAATGGTGGATTAGAGTACACCGCTAGAGCAGAGTTCTTACCGCTTGGAAAATTTACGAATAAGGGTGATTACTCATTAGCTGACCTGGAAAGAGAGCAAAGCCATAAAATAGCTTTTGGAGTGACCTTTGACTATAACCATGATGCCGTAAGGCAAAGAGGAAACCAGGGTTCTTATATCGTTAATGATCAAGGCGAACTGCAAACACAGTCTCTCACTTCTGTTTTTGCGGATGTAATTTGGAAGTATAATGGCTGGAGCGCTTTGGGTGAATACTTTTACAAAACCGCCCCAGACCCAATTGTTATGGACTCTACTAATACTGATGTTACTAATGCCTACTACACGGGAACGGGCTTTAGCGCTCAGCTTGGCTATGTGTTCAAATCTAACTGGGAGCTAGCCGGACGTTTTTCTCATGTAAACCCTGATGAAAATGTAGATTTGAAATTGGGTGACCAAACACAATATACCTTAGGGCTATCAAGGTATATTTTAGGCCACTCACTAAAGGTACAGAGTGATATTACCTATAGTGTATATGAGTTTCAGCCAAATGCTGATAACAATTGGCAATTCAGGTTTCAAATGGAAATCGCCTTGTAAAGAAATTTTAAAGCATAAAAAAAGCGGCATTTAGCCGCTTTTTTTAATACACTTTAGTACATACTTTTATTCCGGTTACTCTCGTTTGCTTAGGCATAACCTATTCTTATGTATTACTTAAACTTAGCCATACTCCTTTTAAGTACACTATCGTGCCAACCAAGTACAGAGCACATTGCACAATCCAATACGATACCTTCAAGTACCTCAATAAAAACTATTGAACCAATTATCAACTCTTCGGGTAGAACCATTTTAGAAAGATTCAACCCGCCATCGGGTTATGTCCGACAACATTGCTCGGCAGATTCCTTTGGAGAATACCTAAGAAACCTTCCTCTAAAACCCAATGGAAGCCCTGTTCTGTTTTACGATGGAAGTTTGAAGAACTCCAACAAACACGCAGCCGTCCTAGATATGGACATTGGCGACAGAGACCTTCAGCAATGTGCAGATGCAATAATGCGGATTCGTGCGGAGTATTTTTTTAACAGAAAAGAATACGATCAAATATCCTATCATTTTGTAAATAGCTTCAACGCTGATTACAGCCGTTAGGCAAGAGGCGAAAGAATAAGTGTAAAAGCAAACACCACCACATGGTATGGTAACAAACCAGCAGACTACAGTTACCAAAACTTCAGAGATTACCTCACAATGGTTTATATATACGCTGGTACGGCATCACTTGAAAAGGAGTTAAAACCAAAACCAATCGCAGACCTTAGTATTGGTGACGTTTTTATTCGCGGTGGCAGCCCTGGTCACGCTATGCTTATTGTAGATGTTGCTCTAAACGAAACTGGAAAAAAAAGTTTTTATGCTTGCGCAAAGCTACATGCCCGCTCAAAGCATTCACATTGTAAAAAACCTTGAAAACGATAAAATATCTCCATGGTATGAATTAAATGAGTCTGAAATGATTCTTGATACCCCTTCATGGAACTTCTACTATGCAGAGTTAAGGTCATTCTAAAACAAAAAAAGCGGCCAAATAGCCGCTTTTCTTCTTTCTAATTTATTTCCTAATCCTCCATTTCAGCAAAATGCTTAAAAAACTGTGGGATGGTTTCAATTCCTTTGAAATAATTGAAAACTCCATAGTGCTCATTTGGGGAGTGGATGGCATCCGTATCCAGACCAAATCCCATAAGGATAGATTTTACACCTAGTTCGCGCTCAAATAGCGCTACAATAGGAATACTACCTCCGCTACGAACAGGAATCGGCTTTTTGCCAAATGTATCTTCATAAGCAGCACTTGCCGCTTTATAACCTCTATTGTCAGTAGGCGAAACGTAAGGGTCACCACCGTGATGAGGCGTTACTTCCACAGTTACTGAATCTGGTGCAATACTTTCAAAGTGATCTTTAAATAGCTTCGTGATTTTATCGGGGTGCTGATCGGGCACCAGGCGCATAGATATTTTAGCGAAAGCCTCAGAAGCGATTACCGTTTTGGCACCTTCACCCATATAGCCTCCCCAAATACCATTTACATCCAAAGTAGGGCGGATAGATGCACGCTCAGGTGTACTGTAACCTTTCTCCCCATGCGTGTCTTTTATCTTTAGCTTACGCTTGTAATCTTCATCACTATGTGGAGCTTTTGCCATTTCCGCGCGCTCCTCTTTTGAAATTTCAATCACATCATCATAAAAACCAGGAATAGTAATATGATTGTTTTCGTCCATCAATGAGGCAATCATTTGTGTAAGAATATTAATTGGATTAGCCACAGCCCCACCATAAAGACCAGAGTGTAAATCACGGTTTGGCCCGGTAACTTTTACTTCTACATAGCTCAAGCCTCGAAGCCCGGTGGTAATAGATGGCACATCATTGGCCAGCATTCCTGTATCAGAAATAAGGATTACATCACTAGCCAGTTTTTCCTTGTTGCGCTCTACATACCAGCCCAGGTTTACGCTTCCCACTTCCTCTTCACCTTCTATCATGAATTTTACGTTGCAAGCCAGGCTGTTGGTTTTCACCATCACCTCCAGCGCCTTTACGTGCATAAACATTTGGCCTTTATCATCACAAGCTCCACGGGCAAAAATGGCTCCCTCAGGGTGAATATCTGTCTTTTTGATAACCGGTTCAAAAGGATCATTGTCCCACAGGTTGATCGGGTCGGCAGGCTGCACATCGTAATGCCCGTATACTAATACGGTAGGTAAATTGGGGTCAATAATTTTCTCCCCATACACGATTGGATAACCTGGCGTTGGACAAATCTCTACCTTGTCTGCACCTGCACTTTTCAGGCTATTACCCACAGCTTCAGCGGCAGCCATCACATCTTTTTTATAGGCCGAATCAGCTGAGATACTAGGTATGCGAAGAAGCTCTTTTAGTTCTTCCAAAAAGCGCTCACGGTTTTCCTTTATATATTTTGCCTGTTCTTTCATGTCATAAATTTTTTCAAAGATATAAGTATGTGTGAACGTAAGCAGGTTACCGCTGTTTAGTTTATATGAAAACTACCAAAACCGAAGTAACCTGCGATTTAGCAATTACAAAAACAAAGAATGGTGCCACGCAAATTTTGCTCATCCAGCGCAAAAATGAACCTTATAAAGAAAAGTGGGCACTGCCAGGTGGATTTATCGAAACTGATGAAACAGTGAAAGCTGGCGCTGCGCGTGAATTAAAAGAAGAAACCGGAATCGAAGTTTTGGAAAAAGACCTTCACTTTATCGGCTATTTTGACAAGCCCGATCGTGACCCGCGCGGGCGGGTTATCAGTTTTGCCTTTGCGGCAGAAGTGCCATTAGAAACAAAATACCAAGCAGGTGACGATGCAAAAAATGCGCAGTGGTTTTCAATAAATGAGCTGCCAGAGTTGGCTTTTGATCATCAAAATATTATCAAAACTCACCTCAGCTTTATCACGGGAAAGTAATGTCCCACTTATTCCTTCAGCACTTTAAACACACGCTTTCCTTGGCGGGAAGCAACCTCCACAAAGTACACCCCAGTAGGGCCATTTAACTGTAGCTGATATTCACTCTCCAAAATATTACGCTGTTCAAAAAGCAATTTACCATGAATGGAATACACCTTTAAGGTGAATGGATCAATACTAAATGACTCAATAGTCACATCACCCTTGGTAGGATTTGGAAAAAGCTGCGCAACTTCTAATGAGGTATTTTCCTCTGCTATGCCCACATATTGTCCGAGAACCGCAAGGTCATCAATCAACAAATAACTGCTTCCTGAATTAGTATCGGGATCTACGAACGAAATGTGAATCACCATGGTATCAATTGGTGGAACCGAATCCCATGGTGCAAACTCAATAGGAATTGCAAAAGGTATGTAACGTTGCGAAGTAGGCCCTAACTCATCCGAACCCACCGCATCTATTTGAGTTGAATACGTACAACCTTCCGTAAAAGCAATTGTAATCTCAGCAAAGGTATTTCTGTTGTACTCATAGCATTTATAATAGCCAGTTAGCACAAGTGGCATGTAGGACACAGCGTAACCAGAACATTGAGAATTTACAACTCGACCTAAGGAATCAAGTGACAAGGTTCCCAGTACAATCTGCGCTGACCTTGCAGGATCCTTGGTTGGTGTAAGTTTTAACGCGTAGTTTCCAGAATAAGCATCTGTACTTTTTGAAACTCCATATCCGAGTGTTGAGTCTAAGCCTTTATTATTTGATTCCCAAAAATCCGGATCTTCCTGCCCGCTTGTTCCCGGGACAACATGCCAATTTTCGAATCCGGCATTTTTAATGTACTGCGCATTGAGTACCGTAGTGATAAAACTTAAAATGACAAGGAGTCGTAACATGCGGTTTATTAGTTTCCTTAAAAGTAGAAAACTGACAGAATAGCGAAATGGGAAACTATTCACCGAGCAAGTAATGTGTGTGTGTGTGGTTAGTCTTTCCTACCAAGCAAAAAGAACCAGGCCTAAGATACCTCCAATTATAAGCAATCGGTATAGATAATTAAGCACTCTATAATCAGCAGGTGAGCCCGCACGAATAAGAAAGAATATTGAAGTAAACACGCCTAATCCACCAGCCATTAAGTAATAGCTGATACCGGTAAAATTGGTTTTGTAAAAAATAGCAAAAGCTGGGATGGCTCCCAACAATGCAAAACCTACAATCAACCACTTAGTACGAACAACTCCAATCGTAGCCGGTAACGTATTGTACCCAGCCAACACATCACCTTTCAAAGCTTCCAAATCCTTTATGATTTCACGAATAAAAATCACTAACAGCACAAAACTCACGTAAGTGATAATCAACAAATCTTCGAGCTGGTAATAAATAAAAATGGCAAAGAACGGTGTAATGGAAAGCAGTGCAGCAGCCATGTTTCCCACAAAAGTGATTTTCTTGAGCTTATGCGAATAAAACCACAGTAAGAAAATGAACGCGCTAAAAAAAAGAAATACATGAAATGAAACTAACCATGCCAACAAAGCACCGATAACGTTAAACAAAAAGTACAATCGCAGACTGGTAGATTGCTTTACAATTTTCTCATAAAGCGTTTTATTAGGACGATTGATCATGTCCTTCTCCAAATCGTAAAAGTTATTAATCAAATACCCTCCTGCCACCGAAAACAACGATGCAAAAACAATAAGGTGAAGATTGGGATTGGTGATGGTGTTCCACCAATCGTGATAATCATTGAGAATAAAAATTACCGCCAGATATTGGGCCAGCGCCAAAAAGAAAATATTGTACCACCTCACCATACTCAGCAAGGCCGAAAGCTTAAAGATTAGTAATCTTTGCCTCCTATTAAGTCTCAATTTAGAATCGGTGTATCAGTTCTGGCTGATGTCCCTGAAGCATGGTTTGGGCTTTCTCATAATCAAGTGTAAAGCCCAACACAAAACCACCTCCACCTGAGCCACACAGCTTCAAATAATAGGCGTTTGTTTCAATTCCTTTTTGCCACAGCTCATGCACGCTGCTAGGAATCATAGGTGTGAAATACTCAAATACCAGATGGCTGAGTTTTTTCAAATTGCTGAAAAGAGGCTTGGTATCTCCTTTCAAAAAGGCCTGAATGCAAGCATCATTGTACTTGGTAAATTCTTCCTTCATTACATTTCTAAAACCATGGTTTTTCATCTTTTCCATAAAGATGTTTACCATCGGTTGTGTTTCGCCCGGCTGGCCACTATTTAATAAAAATATAGCGCCTTTGCCTTGTCCTGGCTTTGGCAAAGCCACCGTTCCCAATTCCTCTTTGGAAGAAATTAGCACAGGCAATTTCAAATAACAAATCAATGGATCCAAGCCACTGCTTTTACCATGAAAATATGATTCCATCTGACCTAAAATTTTCTTTAACTCAACTATGGAATTTTTATCAATATCGGTATCGGGGTCAATTCGGTTTACAGCGTACTTATCGTAAATAGCTGCGCATAAGGCACCACTACTTCCTACACCATATCCTTCGGGAATAGAACTGTCAAAATAGAATCCGGCTTCAATATCAGCCTCCAAACCTTTAAGGTCAAGAGGAGCGATAATTTCTCCACTTTCCTGAAGTTCCTTCAAATACTGAAAATACTTCTTTAGGCTGGCATTGCTCTTCTCAGACTTACCTTCCAGCGCATCACTTTGTTTAAAAGCTCCACGATAAAAATCATAAGGAATAGACAATCCCTGAGAGTCGTTAATGATGCCGTACTCCCCAAAAAGGAGAATCTTAGCATAATAAAGTGGATTCTTATTCATCTATCTAATTTTATGCGCCTTACAGCATCACGCGGCAAATATAACTTAAAAGTCAGTACCGA
>JAUHWX010000295.1 GCA_030427285.1 Bacteroidia bacterium | reverse complement strand
GATAAATGGTGGTGAAAATGATTTTGAGATCTAAGAGGATAGACCAATTCTCGATATAATACACATCGGCTTTTACACGGTTTTCCATTTGCTCTGTAGTTTCTGTTTCACCGCGGAGTCCTGTAGTTTGTGCCAAGCCGGTAATACCAGGCTTTACCAAATGCCTTACCATATATTTATCAATCAATGCGCGATACTCAGCTGTATGCGCCAACATGTGCGGCCTAGGGCCCACCACCGACATCTCTCCTTTTAGCACATTAAAAAACTGTGGCATTTCATCCAAATTATGCCTGCGAATAAATCGGCCAAAAGCAGTTACTCTCATATCATCTGAAGTTGCCTGTTTCTTATCAGCCTCTGGGTTTACCACCATACTTCTAAATTTTAATATGCTAAAACCATCATCTCGCAAACCTGTTCTTTGTTGCCTAAAAAACACTGGCCCAGGCCCCGACATCTTTACCCCGATAACCAAGATGGGGAAGAGCCAAGGAAAGATAAACAGAATGACGATCAGCGAAATGAGTACATCTACAAATCGCTTTAGCAAACGGAGATGAAGATGTTCTAAAGGTTCCTTTCGCTGCAACAATACCGGTACATCATGATGAAAATCAATTTCAATACCTGTAGTGTGTTCCACTCCTAAATCAGGTAACACTCTAAAACGAATTAAGTGCTCATCTGCAAAGCGAAACCACCTAATCAAGCGCTCATCTCCCGAAGGATACGCGCAAAATATTTCCTCTATTTCATGCTCTTTCAAGTAGTTTGCACACTCACTTTCGGGCCCCAAAAAGGGAACCCCACCCACAGGCTTATCCGAAAAATAGGCGGCAAACTCCAGCCCATATTCCGGGTGTTCTTTTAATGATTCGTAAAGGCGCTCCACAGCCCTACCCTCTCCTAGCAATACTACTTTTCGAAAGCTGAAGCCTTTACTTCTGAACACTTTTAAAAATCTTAAAAAGTAAAACCGCCAAGGCAAGAGCGTTAGGAAAAAGGAAATGTAGAAGTAGATTAAAAATAATCGTGAGTATTCATCCTTTTTTAAAACCACCAAAAAAAGAAGCAGAATAAATAGATGTACAAAAAATGCATTGAGCACCTTACCAGCCGCCTTTCGCGGCACAAGGCTTATACGAGTATCATAGGTTTTAAATAGCAATGAAAGAAACAACCACGACATATTGAGAAACACCAAAAGCTGCACATAGTAGTCGTAGTAGCGGGTTTCCTGGATATTGATTTCATCAAATCGCAAAGCACCGGCAATCAAAAAACCTCCATTCAAAAGAAGGAGGTCACCAAATATGATGATAAACTGAAAGAACCTTGCGTAGCGAGAATGCATTAATCGAGATTTAAGCCAAAAGTACGGTTGAGCATTCGTATCTCGAAATCGCTCCAATCTCTTTTCTTGCTCTTTACATAGTGGTCAATCCACTTCTTGTAATCTTCGTTTTCGTAATACGAGCTCAAAACAGCTCTTGCCGCTCTAGCTAATTTTCGGTTATAATTAAACATGGCCTCAAAGTAGTTTGGCAGCATTTCCTTGTCAAAGTATTGCAATGCCAATAAACCATTCATAGCTTCTATGCGTGTCATAAAATCAAAACCTGTAGAGCTATAATTTTTGAGTACCAGCAAGGCGGTATCTTCTTTAAAAATAAGATAACGATATACGCTGGCCGTAATGGCCACTTGATGGCTAGGAAGGCCTGGCTCGCTGTACAGGCCCGAGTTTTTCAACCATTCATTATTTAAAGGATCGTTGGGATCTATAGACTTATGAATGGCGCTTACACGCAAATTATAAGGCTTATCAAATCGCAGCTTGGCTATCATTTTTCGTTGAGCATCAGTTGGGTGCTCTAGCATTTCTAAGGTCTCCTTTTGCAAATCACTATTATCATCTGTTATTGCCATAGAAATGTACATGTCGCTCCTTTCAAACCCTCCGCTAATAAGTTGTCTTAAGGCTTCGGCTCGTAAGGCATAATGCTCTTTTTCATTTAGAAAAATAGTTTTTAAGGCATTTTCCTTTTTATCAAGAGAATAAGCCGACAAACCTCTTAGAGCCTCATATTTATCCAACAAACCATTTGACTCCAACTGCTTTACCCAAATAGCTACGGGTTTTTCTTCCTTTACTATGGCTAAAGATTTCATGTTAGGATTAAACACCCAATAATCTAGTAGAGATGTTGAGTCCTTATTTACCCATATCGTTTTGCTAATGGCAGATGAGCCAAGTACTAAAGACCTATTTTGCTTGGAGCCATCTTCCATGTACAAATCCACATCTACAGTATAGGTACTATCAGCAAATGGCATCTCGCCAGGTAGATATTGCAAAAGCAATGAATCTCCTTCTTGCCACGATTTCAAATTAAAGCTAGGCTCACCAGCAGTACTTACCCAGTTACGGAAGTAGGCACTAAAATCCTTCCCAGTGACCTCTTTTATGGCTTTAATAAAATCTTGCGTGGTAACCACTCCAAACTTATTTTGAACGAGATAATGCTTGATTACTTTCCTAAAAGTTTCATGACCCAATTCTCTATTCATCATATAAAGCACCCAAGCACCTTTTTGGTAAAAGCGACTTGAACCCGCCTTGCCATTTCCTAGCGGTACTGTATCAATCCTTGAAGCATCAAAAACCATTTCGGCCGCCTTGTACCTTTCCCAATCAAAAAAATCGGAACCATATAAATTCTTTTCGCTGAGCCACTGGTAGTACGTGGCAAACCCCTCATGCAGCCAATGATCATCACTACTTTCAGCAGTCACATAATTTCCAAACCACTGATGAGCAAGCTCATGAGCATTTACATAGGTATAATTTCTATCCTTAAAAGCATATTTATCTACCAAAAAGAAATCGCCAAAAATGGTAGCCGAAGTATTCTCCATGGCACCGTGTTGAAAATCCTGCACAGGTACCTGCTTGTAGTTTTGCCACGGATAGGCCACTCCAATTTCTTTTTC
>JAUHWX010000294.1 GCA_030427285.1 Bacteroidia bacterium | reverse complement strand
TGGAATATTGAAATACTCTTTAAAGTTTTTCTTATTCACGGTAATTTCACCTTTTCCTTCTTTTACGAAGACACGGGCGATGGAAGTTTTTCTTCTTCCTATAGTGTGAGTTACAGACATCCTATAATTATATAATGTTCTTAAGATCTATTTTTTCAGGGTTCTGAGCAGTTTGATTGTGCTCAGCACCTTCGTATACGTGCAAATTGCGAAACAAGTCACGTCCTAAGCGATTTTTTGGCAACATCCCTTTGATGGCATTTTCCACCACTTTGTTAGGTTGCTTTTTTAATAGCTCACTAGGAGTACTAAAACGCTGACCGCCAGGAAAACCTGTGTGTCTCACATATTCCTTTTGCTCCACTTTATTCCCACTCAAGGCAATGTGAGCAGCATTAATCAACACTACATTATCACCACAATCTACATGAGGGGTGAAATCTGGCTTATGTTTTCCACGTAGCAAAAAGGCAACTTTTGAAGCTAATCTTCCTAGTGTTTCGCCTTTAGCATCCACAAGCACCCAATTTTTATTAACTGTTTGCTTGTTTGCGGATACAGTTTTATAGCTTATTGTATTCACAACTGTTTTATTTTTAATCTGTTAGGATCGTTTTTTACCCTTCTCTAAAAAGGGGCTGCAAACTTACAATTAAATTTAGCAATTAGCCAAACTTATTAACCCTAAAATGTTGACACTCTTAACTAACCTTTCTGCAAATCTACCCGTTAATGTAATTGACCAACCTACCGAGACTTCCCAAATCATTAAATTTGCAGCCGCTTAAAAAATTTTATATGTATAAGACGCTCTTAATTTTTGCTCTCAACCTTTTCACCTTTTCCCTTTTTTCCCAGTCTATCATTCCTTGTCATACCGATGAGAATGAGGAAGAATATCTTCAAGCACATCCCGAACTTAGAGCCGAATTTGAGAACGCCAAAGATGAGCTTTTTTCAAATGCTGAAAAGCTCCTAAAATCAAGTGCCGAAACCGAATCAGTGGTTAAAACCATTCCTGTAGTTTTTCATGTTATTTACAATTCTCCTATAGATAATATAGGTGTAGCGCAAATTGAAGACGCTATGAGAATATTGAATGAAGATTTTAGAAGATTAAATCCAGATGCCTCTAACTTAAGACCCATATTCAACACTCGCGCTGCCGATCCTGAAGTAGAGTTTGCCCTAGCAAGGATAGACGAAAATGGAAATTGCACAGACGGAATTACCCGCATGCAATCGTCATTATCAGTAGAAGCGCTTCCCAGAAATGATGTGAAAAAACTAGTGCAATGGGATCCAACGCGTTACCTTAATGTGTGGGTGGTAAACAGTATTGCAAATACTAGTGGAGGTAGTGGCCTTGTGCTAGGTTATGCAAACTTCCCTTGGATGGCGGCCTCTACCGATGGGGTTGTTATTCGCCATGACGCACTAGGCTTAGTAGGAACTGCCGCTTATGATGGCAGAACATTAACACATGAGGTGGGTCATTATTTAGGATTACTACACACTTTTCAAGGTGGCTGCAATGGCGGTGATGGAGTGGCCGATACACCCCCTGTGGCTAGTGCCAACTACGGTTGCAACTTTAATGCAAACAGCTGCAGCGAATCTCCAAACTTTCCTGATATGATTGAAAACTTCATGGACTATAGCGATGGAGCCTGCCAAAACACCTATACCAATGGACAAAGTGCTGTAATGAACAGCGCCATGACCACATTTAATCTGCGAAAAGACCTGTGGACAAATGCTAATCTTATTTCTACCGGGGTAATTAATCCACCTGATTGTACGCCTACCGCCAAGTTTGATATTTCGGACCAGGTGATATGTGTGGGCGATCCTGTACAATTTACAGATGAATCAGAAGATGGTGTGCCAAGCAACTACCTATGGGACCTGCCGGGTAGCAATGTAGGAACCAGCACTGACCCCAACCCTTTGGTTACCTACAACAGTCCGGGTAAATATGCCGTAACACTAACGGTAGGAAACACTGCCGGGAGCACCAGTGTAACCAATGTATATGCTGTAACAGTGAAGCCCAGCTGGACACATTTTCAGGCAGAATGGAAAGAAGACTTTGAAGAGCCTACACTAAATGTGAAGGATATGGATTTCTTTAGCACCTATGATGATGTTATGTTCGAATCTTCTAATGCCGCTTCTTCATCTGGTGCCCAATCTTTGTTTTTAAACAATTTTGATGCTGTTGAACCCAATGATATTGACTACTTCATTAGTCCCATGGTTTCTACACTCTTTGCCAACGATATTTCATTAAACTTTGACTTTGCCTACGCTCCAAGACAAGGGGTTGAATTTGACAGACTAAGAGTCCTGGTATCGACTGATTGTGGAAAAAACTGGACTGTGCTTCGCTCGTATGCTGCTTTTGCTTTGCGTACCGCATCACCTAGCCTTGTGCCTTTTGTACCTAGTTCTCCATCCGAGTGGAAATCAGTGAGTATAGACATCAGCAGCTTTGAAGACAAGGGCCCTGTACTTTTCAAATTTGAGTTTGCTGGTGATGGTGGCAATAATTTTTACCTCGACAACATCAATGTAAAATCAGCCAACGTTGGGATCAAAGAAATGCAGCTGGCCGAATCTATCCAGCTATTTCCAAATCCTGCAAAAAATGCAGTAAACCTTTCTTTTGAATTGGAGTCAAATAAAGACTTTGAGCTTAGCCTAACTGATGTAAATGGAAAAATGGTACGCAGCCAAAGAGTATCATACAATACAAAGGAGTACACAATGAACTTGAATGACGTGGCTGCAGGGGTGTACCTATTAAGCATCAAAATAGGTGACCAAAAGGTGACTAAAAAACTTATAATAGAATAATGCTATACCGGATATTGCTCCTACTCTTGGTAGCCTCACAAATGGGAGCACAAGAGTATGGCACCTTAAAAATTTACATCTCTCCACCACCAGAAACCATCATGATAGACGATGAAATTCTGGCGTATGGAAATATGAGCATACTAAAACCAGGCAAG
>JAUHWX010000293.1 GCA_030427285.1 Bacteroidia bacterium | reverse complement strand
GGGCAATAAACACCTTCAATGCTGTTCAGTCCATCCACCAAAATATCACGTCTTTTTACATACTCCTCACGCACTTTAGTAAAATACTCAGGGCCTGTGGTTAAAGCAGCCTCAGAAGCAATTTGTGCCAAAGTTGGAGGGCTAAGGCGGGCTTGAGCAAACTTCATAGCCGTGGCCATTACTTGTTTGTTTCGCGATACGATGGCTCCAATACGAGCACCACACATACTGTATCTTTTGGACACAGAGTCAATCACGATAGCGTGTTCTTCTAAGCCGTCAAGGCTAAGAATAGAAATATGCTCAGCATCATCATAAGCAAACTCGCGATACACTTCATCAGCAATAAGGTAAAGATCATGCTTTAGGGCAAGTTCTTTCAGTTGTTCAAGTTCTTCGCGGGTATATAAGTATCCAGTTGGATTACCTGGGTTACAAATCATAATCGCTTTGGTGCGATCGGTAATCAGGTTTTCAAAATCTTCGATAGGAGGTAAGGCAAACTCATCTACCAAGCGAGAGGTTACCGGCACAACACTAACCCCTGCTGAAATTCCAAAACCATTGTAATTTGCATAAAAAGGCTCTGGAATAATAATTTCATCATCAGGATCAGCAATACTATTGAGTGCAAAAAGTATGGCTTCTGAACCACCTGTAGTAACGATAAGGTCATCCTCGGTGATGTCAATGCCCACTTTGGCGTAATAATCTACTAAGCCTAATCTGTAAGATGGAAATCCAGCCGAGTGACTGTATTCTAATACTTTTAAACTTGAATTTTTTATAGCTTCAAAAGCAGCTGGTGGAGTTTCGATATCGGGCTGGCCAATATTAAGGTGATACACCTGACGGCCTTTTGCTTTTGCTCCTTCAGCAAAAGGAACGAGCTTACGAATTGGTGATTCGGGCATGGTAAGCCCTTTGATTGATATTGCTGGCATTTACTGGTATGCTTATCAGATTTATATAAAAAACAAAACCCCCTTAGCAAAGCTAAGAGGGTGCAAATGTAATTTTTATAAATCGTTATTTCGACTCTTCCATCATAGAGGTTTTGTCGGCCTTTTCAGGAGTAGTTTTTACTTGCTCCGCCTTTTTTACGTTTCCTTTTATACGAATAACTTTAGTTGCTGTAGCAGCATTAGAGCTGATAGTTACACTTTTAGTAAATGGTCCAACACGTTTTGTGTCATATTTTACCTTTATAGCGGCTTTTTCTCCTGGAGCGATAGGCTCACGCGGCCAGGTTGGTACCGTACATCCACATGATCCCTGGGCATTTGAAATTATAAGAGGCTCCTTACCTGTATTGGTAAATATGAATTCCCTTTTTCCATCGGCCCCTTGTTCAATCGTTCCGTAGTCAATTGTTTCAGTTTCAAATGAAATTTCTGGTGCATTGGGGTTAGATTCTTGCGCAAATGCAAAAGTTCCGGTTGCAATAAATGCAAGTGCTAATAGTAGCTTCTTCATGGTAATTTTCTTTTTTGTTGGACAAACATAATGGTTAATGTCATATTTTAAAAACACATAATGAGTGCGCTAAAAATGTGCCAAGATTTTTTGATGGTAGCTAAGTACAATTTATACCTTTGGCCCATTGTTATTTTTTCCTGTAAAACATAGACTTAATGAGCATTAGCGCTAATTTCGATTATAAAGAAGCCGAGCAAAAGTGGTACCAGTATTGGCTAGAGAATAAATTTTTTGAATCGACTCCTGATGAGCGAAAGCCTTATACTATTGTCATTCCTCCACCAAATGTTACGGGAGTATTGCACATGGGGCACATGCTCAACAATACTTTGCAGGATGTAATTATTCGAAGAGCGCGTATGCGCGGCTACAATGCTTGCTGGGTTCCAGGTACTGATCATGCATCAATTGCTACCGAAGCTAAAGTTGTAGCAAAGCTTAAAGCTGAAGGCATTAATAAAGATAGCCTTACTCGTGACGAATTTTTGGAACACGCTTGGGAGTGGACCCACAAACATGGTGGAATAATCCTGGACCAGTTGAAGCGCTTGGGAGCATCCTGTGATTGGAGCCGTGAGGCTTTCACTATGGATGAAATCCGTAGCGAATCTGTAATTAAGGTTTTTGTAGACCTTTATAATAAAGGTCTTATTTATCGTGGTTACCGTATGGTAAACTGGGATCCAGAAGCAAAAACTACACTTTCTGATGAAGAGGTGATACACAAAGATGTGAACGCCAAGCTTTATTATCTGAAGTATAAAATTGAAGGTTCTGAAGAATTTGTAACCGTTGCAACTACACGTCCTGAAACTATTTTTGGAGATACGGCTGTTTGCATCAATCCTGCGGATGAGCGTTATGCCCACCTAAAAGGGAAAAAGGTAATTGTACCTATAGCCAACAGAGCGGTTCCTATTATTGAAGATGATTATGTAGATCTTGAGTTTGGCACGGGATGCTTGAAAATCACCCCTGCTCATGATATTAATGATAAAGCCATTGGTGATCGTCACAATTTAGATGTGATTGACTCACTAAATGATGACGGTACTTTGAATGACCATGCTTTGCATTTTGCAGGTAAAGATCGTTTTGTGGTTCGTAAAGAAATTTTCAAAGAGCTTGAAGAAAAAGGTCTTTTGACCAAAGTGGAAGACTATAATACTTCCGTAGGAACCAGTGAAAGAACAGGAGCTGTGATTGAACCGCGCTTGTCGGATCAGTGGTTTTTGAAAATGAAAGAAATTGCAAAGCCAGCTTTGGACTCTGTGATGAGTGATGAGGTACAGCTTATTCCAGAAAAGTTTAAGAATACGTATCGCCACTGGATGGAGAATGTTCACGATTGGAACATTAGCCGCCAGCTTTGGTGGGGACATCAAATTCCGGCTTGGTTTTACGGTAACGGAAAAGAAGATTTTGTGGTAGCTGAAAATGCTGATGAGGCATTAAAATTAGCACAAGATAGAACCGGAAAGTCGCTTACAGCAGATGACCTTACTCAAGACAAAGACGCTCTAGATACGTGGTTTTCTTCGTGG
>JAUHWX010000292.1 GCA_030427285.1 Bacteroidia bacterium | reverse complement strand
ACTGTCCAAGGTATGAGCAACATGTTTTTTTCTGTACAAAAATCTACCACAGATTCATCCACCAAAGGATAGTGGCAACTATAAATAGTAGGCACAAAACCCAGTAGTTCCAAATGTTCCTGCGGGCTAATCGAATCCTCCACCAATAAAGACAAGCTCAAACCTGGATATTTTGAGCGGAGATAGCGCAAAGGCCTTTTGTCAAAACATTGTACCGTAAGCCGATCCATAATTCCACCTTGCTTGCAAGCGGCTAATAGCAAATCCGAATATTCTTCAATCACTGGGTGGTAGTGCTTTTCCCATTCGGGTGTACTTTTTATTTCGATATTGTAAAAAGGTAAATCTCTACCTGTTTTGACAGCATGTTTTTCAGCTTCAGCAATTACCTCTTTGAGCAAAGGCTTGCTTACGGTCATTTTCTTTTGATTAGGAAAATTGGGGTTCTCCTTGCTACCACAATCTATTTTTGAAATTTCATCATACGAAAAGCGATACATATTGTTTGCTGAAGAACCACCCGCTTCGTAGGTAAATTCAAAATGACATATCTCGGTATTGAAAAATGGCTCATGCGACACTACAACCTGCTTATCAGCTGAAATGACTACATCCATTTCCAAGGTGGTCATACCACAATCGAGAGCATAAATAAATCCGGGAATTGTATTTTCAGGAAAATCACCACGAGCCCCGCGATGTCCTTGCCAGTCAATATTTGCTTTGGCTTTTTTCATTTGGCTACAGCCCAAAAGGTTTATAGCTCAGCAATTAAAAGGATCTTACTTAGCCCCTCGCGTAGCCTTTTCTATCCAATCCCATTGCTCGCTTTGTATAATATCCAGAAAATTCATTTGACCAGCGCCCTGAAGCCACTCACCACCATCTATGGTTACTACTTCGCCATTCATGTAGGCCGCAAAATCGGAGACCAAATAAGCCGCTAAATTAGCCAGCTCTTGATGCTCTCCGGCTCTACGGAGAGGTACTCTATTTTCAAGTTTCAACTTCTCGGCCATATCACCCGGCAACAATCTATCCCATGCGCCCTTGGTAGGAAATGGCCCCGGAGCGATAGCATTAAACCTAATACCGTACTTGGCCCACTCTACCGCTAGCGATCTTGTGAGTGCTAACACACCTGCTTTGGCCATAGCCGAAGGCACCACGTACCCTGAGCCTGTGGTGGCATACGTTGTAACTATGCTTAATACCGTTTTATCTTTCTGTCCTTCTTTTATCCAATGTTTACCAAAAGCCAAGGTGCAGTTTTTGGTTCCTTTCAATACTATATCAATAACAGCATCAAATGCACCCGGAGAAAGTCTCTCGGTAGGGCTAATAAAATTACCCGCTGCATTGTTAAGCAACACATCTACTTTTCCAAAACGCTGTATCACGCTAGCTAAAAATGCTTCAACATCCTCATAGTTTCGCACATCACAAGATGCGCCAAATACTTCTCCACCGGTTGTTTCCATCATTTCAGCTGCAGCTTTTTCAATTACTTCCAGGCGTCTGCTGCATATAGCCAGCTTAGCACCTAAAGTTAGAAAGTACTCGCCCATAGAGCGACCAAGCCCTGTTCCTCCTCCTGTAATTACTATTACTTTGCCTGCTAGCGCATCGTCTTTTAGCATTCCTTTTGTGTAGCTCATTATCTATTGTGTTGCTTTGTGCGTACCCTTACAGGTACCTTGTAGTAAGTCTGCTAAGTTAATGTTTCAACTTATTATTCAACCTTTTTATCACAACGTAAAAACACCACGACAAAAAGGGCTATTGACTACCTTGCCGCGCATTTTAAAATCAAAAGAATCATTCTCAAATGTTGCACCCTCCTAAGGCCGTAAAAAAAGAATATACCCATACCAATCATAATGACACTCGCCAAGACCCTTACTATTGGCTCAACCAAAGAGAGGACCAAGAAGTACTGGATTATCTGAATGCGGAAAATGCTTTTCGCGAAAGCGAAATGAAACATACCGAGCCGCTGCAAAAGGAATTATTTGAAGAGATAAAAGGCCGTATTAAAGAAGATGATGCTTCGGTACCTTATTTCAAAAATGGCTATTGGTACTATGTACGTTTTGAAAAAGGCAAAGAACACCCCATTTATTGCCGCAAAAAAGATCGATTAGAGAATGAGGAAATCATCCTTATGGATGTAAATATCGAAGCCGCTAAGCATAGCTATTATAAAGTTTCGGGGATGAGTATTAGCCCTGATAATAAACTGTTGGCTTTTGGTGAAGACACCGTGAGCAGAAGGATTTTTACGATAAAATTCAAAAACCTGGAGACCGGTGAGTTGCTGGAAAACAAAATAGAAAACACCACGGGAGGTGCAGCTTGGGCCGAAGACAACCAAACCGTTTTTTATACCACCAAAGATGAAACTTTAAGGCCTAACAAAATTTGGCGCCATGAACTGTATACCTCTTTGAAGGATGACGAATTGGTGTATCATGAAACTGATGAAACCTTTGTGTGCTCAATTTATAAAAGTAAATCACGCAGGTTTTTGATGATAGGCTGTAGCAGCACTGTTTCTAACGAGTACCATTTTTTGGATGCACTTACACCGCACGGAAACTTTAGCGTACTTCAAAGCAGAGAGCGCGACTTAGAATATTCGGTAGCCGACTATAAAGATCACTGGTATATTTTGACCAACAAGGACAAGGCAACCAATTTTAAATTGATGCAAACACCACTTGACAAAACAGGTCAGGAAAATTGGCTGGACTTAATCCCTCATCGCAATAATGTTTATTTAGAAAATGTTGAAATTTTTTCGAAGTTTTTGGCTACCGAAGAGCGCGAAAATGGCTTGACAAGAATCAAAGTAAAACCTTGGGATGGTAGAGCCTCCCACCTTATTGAGTTTGATGAAGACACCTATACGGCCGGGATTGGCAGCAATGCCGAATTTGATACAACTACCTTGCGCTATGGCTACTCATCACTTACGGTTCCTGCATCCGTGATAGATTACGATATGGAAAACCGAACCAAAACCGTAATG
>JAUHWX010000291.1 GCA_030427285.1 Bacteroidia bacterium | reverse complement strand
TTTTCAAAAGTTCGCAATGAGCTTATCTCTGAAAATGAGTACCAAAAAGTACTTAATCAATTGGAGAATGACTTTGTATCTCAAAACTCAACCATGGCCGGTATTGCTGAAAGCCTGGCAAACTACCATGTGTACTTTGACGATGCAAACCTCATCAACACTGAGATAGAAAAATATAGAGAAGTAACCCGCGAAGATCTTCAGGCTGCTGCACAAAAGTACCTTACCGATCAAAATCGTGTGATACTTTACTACCTACCCAAACAGCAATAATCATTAATACATAAGAACACGTATAGTAATGAAAAAGATACTTTCAATAGCATTTGCACTGATGCTGGCCCTTGGCGCCAACGCTCAGCTTGATCGAAGCAAACGCCCGGAACCAGGTCCAGCTCCAAAATTGGACTTTGGAAAATACAAGCTCTATGAGCTTAAAAATGGTCTTAAAATTATTGTAGTTGAAGACCATAAGCTACCTCGCCTTAGCATGAACCTTATTGTAGATCGTGATCCGATTCAAGAAGGTGACAAAGCAGGATTTGTATCATTGGCCGGAGAGATGCTTCGCCAGGGTACCGGCAATCTTAGCAAGAGTCAGCTGGATGAGGAAATCGACTTTATTGGTGCCAGCCTAAATACGGGCTCAGCCTCCATCTACACCAGCGGTCTTAGCAAGTATGCCGAAAAACTATTTAGCCTTACGGCTGATGTAGCTCTTAACCCTTCATTTCCTGAAGAGGAATTTGAGAAGCTAAAAAAGCAAACTATTTCTGGTTTAGAGTCTCAAAAGGATGATCCTTCTGCGGTTTCCACCAATGCTTTTAACGCTGTACTTTACGGTAAGGATCACCCTTACGGGGAAATGACAACCGTGTCTACCGTAGAGAAAGTGAGCCTTGAGGATTGCAAAACTTACTACAAGAACTACTGGGTACCAAACAATACCTACATAGCTGTAGTGGGAGACATCAAGGCAAAAGATGCCAAAAAGCTTATCCAAAAATATTTTGGTGAGTGGGAAATGGGTAACGTTGCTGAAAACGTATACGAAAAGCCAGCCGAGCCGGCCAGCACCCAAGTTAGTTTTGTAAACAAATCATCGGCTGTACAATCAGTTGTAGCTCTAGGAAACATTATAGAGCTTAAGCCAGGTGATGAAGATGTAATCAAACTTCAATTGGCCAACCAAATTTTGGGTGGAGGAAGTCTGGGTCGTCTTTTCCAAAACATCCGTGAGGACAAGGGCTATACCTACGGAGCTTACTCTAGCTACGATGATGATGAGCTTATCGGTGAATTTGGTGCTGAGGCCAGCGTGCGTAATGAAGTAACTGACAGCGCTATCGTTGAGTTTTTAGCTGAATTCAAAAAACTACAAACTGAGCCAGTAAGTGAAGAAGAACTTGAAGGTGCTAAAAACTACATCATTGGTAGCTTTGGTCGTTCATTGGAAAGCCCTCAGACTGTAGCAAGATTTGCACTTAATGTTCAGCGTTACAATCTGGATGAGGATTACTACAAAGATTACCTCACCAAGCTACAAGCTCTTACAGCGCAAGATGTAATGGATGCTGCAAACAAGTACATCAAAACTAACGGTATGCACATAGTGGTAGTAGGAAAAGGTACTGAGGTAGCACCAAAACTTGAGCAATTTGGCACCATCACTTACTACGATGAAGAAGGAAACGTAACGGGTCCTCCTTCTACTCCTATTCCTGCCGGACTTACGGCTGATAGCGTGGTAAATATGTACATCAAAGCTTTGGGCGGAAAAGAAAACCTGAATAAAGTAAAGGATGTGGCTATTTATTATGACGCTACAATTGCCGGTGCACCGATGAAAATTAATGCCGTAAGTATGAAAAAGCGCCCCAATAAATTTAAAATGGAAATTAGCGCTGAAGGAATGGGTACCTTGAACAAAACCATTTTTGATGGCAAAAAAGCCAGCATGTCTGGAATGCAAGGAGCTCAAGACATAGAAGGTGAAGAACTGGAAGAAATTAAGAAGCAAGGTGAATTTTATCCTGAGCTAAACTACCTTTCTGACCAGTACACCTTGAAGCTTACCCACATGGATAAAATAGGTGATGAGGAAGTTTACGTAATGGAAGTAACTAATCAGGATGGTAAAAAAACATCTGAATATTACTCTGCCGCTACAGGCTTAAAGCTGAAAGAAGAGAGCACTGAAGAAGGTCCACAAGGCCCTATGACTGTTTCACAATCTTACGGTGATTACAAAGAAGTAAAAGGAGTGAAATTCCCTTACTCTATGACACTTGAGCAAGGACAGCAAATTAAGTTTACAGCCACTGAAATAAAAGTAAACTCAGGATTGAAAGATTCAGAATTTACTAAGTAGACTTAGTTTTATAATAATTGAAGAGCGGCATTTCTGAAAGGGAGTGCCGCTTTTTTTTGCGGCCTTGCCCCTGTCAGCGGCTTACTATTTATTTAAGTATTATTAGACTTTACTAATTTACCTGCTGTTTTCGTAGTTTCGTTTGAAGTATCATCATTTCTAGAACCATAACTTGACAACTAAGCCTCTCTAAACTATCAAACATGCAAAAACTCTTCACCTATAGTATTATATTCACACTCTTCATCTCTTGTCAAAAAGCTGAGAAAAAAGTACTGGGGTATTGGATAATCGAAGAAGCTACTTATGAAGGTGAAGACATTTTCAATGTTTTAAGATACAATGTCCTATCTATCGAAAGTAATGGCACTTGCAAAACACCTGTAATTGAAAAAAAGAACTCTTTTAATCGAGAAGCCCATTGGTATACCCAAAAAAAAGATGGTCAGCCTTACCTAATTATAAATTCTGATATTCCAACTTGGAACCAGGAATTTCAAATATCCTTTAAGACCAGAATTCAAGGGGATGCAAAAGTCCCAGAGATTTATCTACAATCAAAAGATATGTTCTTAAAAGCCGTGAGGCATTGTTTAAGTTCTGAATCTGTTTTAATTACATGCATAGTTATTTTTTTTGAGTGGCTGCAATAAATTTATTTAATACTTTTTTAATTGGCAGC
>JAUHWX010000062.1 GCA_030427285.1 Bacteroidia bacterium | reverse complement strand
GTGAAAACTGTTACAAATCAACCTTCTAAAAAATTAGATAAACTTAAAACCGACACTTTAAGCACCTGATACACAACAATCATTATTTTGTAAAAACTTATAAATCAATAAGTTCAACGCAAAAAACTTCACTTTGAAGTCCTTTTATTTGTAGGAATATCATTAAGTTTGAGTTTGTTATGAAGAGTTTTTAATAGCATTCTAAATCTGAACTCAAAAAGCTTTCGTACTTAATTTACACGGCTAAGGAATTTCCTTATCTCAATGTGATGAACAACTACTACTCTACTTTCAATATTTGCAATTGGAGGCTATTATCAATGTTTTTTTTGATAAGCTTCATCGTCTCTGCTTCTCCGGAGTCGTCTTCTATTGTGGATCTATCTACTCAAGCTGAAATAGTTGACGTTAAAGATCATAATTATTCATTTTCAGGCTTTATTAAAGCTCAGGATACATTATCCTTTCGAGCATTGGCAAACTCAAATGAAGATTTGGGATTTACCAATAATAATTATTGGCTTAGGTTTCCTATTTCAAACCCCACTGACAGATATCAAGATTATTACTTCGAAACTGCCAGACCGATAACTGACATTGTTGAACTGTATTTAGTAGACCAAAATGGTGATGTAGAAAAGCGTGTTTCAGGAGATCAAATCCCTTTTGAAGAACGCGATTTTCAGGATCGAAAAAGTATTTTTCACATAGAAATTGCGCCTCGCTCAACTTTGCAGGCTTACCTCCATTTGGCCAGTGATGGTGAAGTTATAAGTATACCCCTTAAACTTTATGACAGCGAGGCATTTATTAAAACCACTAGTAAGGATCAGATATTTTTTGGCCTATTCTACGGAATTCTCATTTTCGCGAGCATCTGCTATCTCTTTTTCTTTATAAGTCTTAAAGAAAGAACCTTCCTCTATTATGGGTTATATGTTCTCTTTATTGGACTACTTCAGTTTTCCCTGGATGGCTTTGTATTTCAATACATCCTTTCATCTAGCAATTGGCTAAATAGCCGTGCGGTGATAATGCTGGCATTAATAGCCAACTTTTTCTTACTAAAGTATGCTGAGCACTTCCTAAACCTCAAATCTAACTTAAGACTTGTTTCGAAAGCATTCACAGTGATTGTCATTTTATTGGCTCTCACGTTTTTAGGTCTCTGCCTTAGTACAGTAGGTCTGCAATTAAGCTACCCATTAGCAAATGCACTCGGATTGGTATCCATCCTTCTAATATTAGCCTCTGTAATAACGCTCAGGACAAAAAAGATAAAAGTCGACCCATTCTTTAGCTTAGGGATGACCTTCTTTGTAGCTGGTTTTGTGGTATTTATCATGAATAACTTTGGACTAATTCCAACAAACTTTATCACAGCAAACTCTACCAAGGTTGGTACAGGACTAGAAGTTATTTTTCTGTCATTATCCATGATTAATCGTATTAGAAATCTAAGACGCGAAAAAGAGCACGTTCAAAATTTGGCTTTACAACATCTTCAGGAGATGAATGATCTCAAATCATATTTCATGAGCAATATGAGTCATGAACTTAGAACCCCAATCAACGCCATCATGGGAGTTTCTGAATTTATGATAAAGGAAAGCAAAGACAAAACGGTTGTGGAAAATTTTGAAGTGGTAAAATATGCCTCTGTTGGTCTTCTTACCTGTGTAAATGACATTTTAGATTTCAATAAGATTGAAAAAGGTGAATTAAAACTTACCCGTGAAGAATTTACCCCTGGTCATATTGTGGATGACTTAATCAAAAACATTGGCAGTCAGGCCAAAAAGAAGGGTCTCTCATTTGAATATAATATTGACCCAAAGACTCCCGGACTTGTGATGGGTGATGGAGAGAGGTTATTGCAGATTCTTAATAATGTGCTAAACAATGCCATAAAATTCACCTCTGAAGGTTTGGTTACGTTCAAAATGGACTACATACCACTTGACAAGAAAAATGGGCAGCTAAAATTTACAATTACCGACACAGGAGTAGGTATTGAAAAACAAAAACTCCAATCAGTATTCAGAAGCTTCACGCAAGTGGAGAGTGATGACAAACGTAACTATGGTGGCTTGGGCTTAGGCCTATCCATCGTAAAAGAGTTGGTACACCTTCACAGCGGCACCATCGAAATTGACAGCGAACCTAATCGTGGAACACAATGTACTATCTTCATTCCTTATGAGGTAAAACAATCAGAAAACCCCACTATAAGTGTTCACCAAAGCGAATATGACTTGCACAATTCACGCGTGCTTGTGGTTGAAGATAACCCTGTTAACCAGATGATTATCAAAAAAATACTCACAAGCTGGAATAATACCGTTGTAGAGGTAGTGAATGATGGCAAGCAAGCGCTTGACCTACTTAAAAATCAAAGCTTTGATATAATCCTGATGGACTTGCAAATGCCCGTAATGGATGGATATGAAGCCACTGTAAACATTAGGAATGGTATGGTTGGTAATGATCTGAAATCTATCCCTATTATCGCGGTCACGGCTGATACGATGGAGAGTACTAAGTCTAGGGTTATTGATACGGGGATGAATGACTACCTATCTAAGCCTGTAAATCAAGAGCTGCTTTACAAAAAAATCAACCATCACTTAGATCAATCCAAGCCTAGCGAAAATCTCAAAATTGCTTAAGAGAACGATATTGGGGTACAATAAAGAAGTAAATAGTTTTCTTTGTGAGCAATAAATCTGTCATGCAAGAAAACGGACTAAATCCAAGGCTTCTACAAGATTTGGTAACAATGAAAATGCCCTTTGGTAAATACAAAGGGCGGATTCTTTGCGATTTGCCAGTAAGCTATTTAGAATGGTTTGATACGAAAGGATTTCCTGCTGGAAAACTAGGCATGCTTTTGCAAACCATGCATGTGATAAAAATCAATGGCTTGGAAGATTTATTGAAACCCCTTCGACAGTAACAGAACAAGAAAACGCCTCTAAAATCCCACTTTTACTGCTATAGATTTTTGTGATTGCTGCAAATAGGAAAAAGGTATAAGGTAATTGCTCGATCCGCTCATTATAAAAATACATTTGCGATCAAACTAAAACCTTGTGTCAAAAATCACGTGACCAAAAGTCAACAAAATATTATTATTCTCATTTTAGGAGCCATTGCAGCTCTGGGTCCTTTTTCGATTGACATGTACTTGCCCGGTTTTTCGGCTATAGCCCAAGACTTAAATACAGATGTGGCAAGTGTAGGACTCACTCTCACTAGTTATTTTATTGGTATTTCCGTGGGGCAACTTATCTATGGACCCTTGGTAGATCGATATGGTCGTAAAAAGCCTTTGCTGATAGGGCTCGCTATTTATCTGGTAGCCGGTTTTGGTTGTGCTTTTTCACCTAATATAAACTGGCTTATCGGCTTACGACTTGTTTTAGCACTTGGCGGTTGTGTAGGTATGGTAGCTAGCAGGGCCATTGTCAGAGATATTTTCCCGGTAAATGAAACCGCGAGAGTGTTTTCTACGCTTTTACTGGTAATGGGTATTGCTCCTATAATAGCGCCCACCGTTGGTGGTTATGTTACCAGCGAATTAGGTTGGAGGTATATCTTCGTCATTCTTAGTATCATTTCTTTAATATTGATTTTAATAGTTTATAAATACCTTGATGAAACTAAAAAATTTGATCCCAAAGTTTCGCTAAAGTTAGGTGCTGTATCCAAGGGGTATATCGCAGTTTTAAAGAAACCTGAGTTTTTGGTTTTTGGATTGGCTGGAAGTATTACCATGGCAGGAATGTTCACCTACATTACGGGTTCTCCCTATGTTTTAATGGAAATACATGGGTTTTCTGAAACAGAATTTGGTTGGATTTTTGGAATAAATGCTTTTGGATTTATCGCAGGAAGTCAGGTAAATCGTGCCTGGCTCAAAAAACGAGAAACAGAAAGTATTTCTAATATCGTATCCGTGCTCCTCTTTGTTGTAGGTGCTTTTTTGCTTTTGGCATATATTTTAGAAATCCTTAATGCCCAACTGCTGCTACCGCTTCTTTTCTTATTTCTTTTTATTTCTGGCTTTCTAAATCCCAATACTACGGCACTAGCATTAGAGCCATTTAGCACAAATGCGGGTGTGGCCTCAGCACTTATCGGTAGTTTCAGGATGTTTTCAGGAGCCGTTGCATCAGGTTTAATCAGTCTTTTTTTTGATGGCACCCAGCTGCCAATGGTTTGCATAATGCTAGGTTGCTCTGCAGGTGTAATGATTTTGATTCAATACTACAGGCTTAGTTCAAAGAAGAGAATACAGCAAGATTCTATGTTTAAAACCGATAGGTAGTGCTAAAGAACGGGCCATTTTCGCATCTAAAAGATATCTGCCAGTCCATAAATCATAAAATGTCGTTATTTGTGGTGAGCGTTTTTGACTATTTACAATTTTTAAAACCAAATGCTCAAAGCCCTATTTATAAAAAAGTGAACGCGAGACATTTAGCATTTTTCCTCTTTCTGTTTTTTCAATATACCCTGCTTGGCGCCAATAAAAATGAGGATAGCACAACTACCAATCAAGACAAGTTGCTTGATATTGCTATCCAAATGGAAGATTGGACCTATAAAAGTATTGATAGCTCAAGATACTATGCTTGTTTGTTGATGAACGAATGCCTTATTCAAAGGGATTCATACTACTTAGCTAATGCATACACCGGTTTGGCGTACACCTATTTTTACCAGCACCGGCTCAAAGAGGCTCTGGAATATCTTGTTATAAGCAACAAGCTGTTTCTTGAGGTTGGCGATTCTATCGACATTTCAGATGTTCATATGAATTTTGGTAATGTTTACACTGAAATGGGATATTACGAGAGGGGAATTGATTATTACAAAAGTGCCGAAAAATACCTCCCTGAAAATAGCGAATGGTTAGATTATAATTTAGCATACTTGTATTTCAACACCTCAGAAACCTTTATGGATCTAGGGGATTTGCAAAATTCATCTGAATACTTGGCAAAAGCCGAAGCCAGTGCTATAAAAGATAGTGTTGACGATCTTCTATTTGCAATAAAAAACAAAAACGCAGAATTGCTATTACTCGAGGGAAAAGATGAAGAGGCAAGAAAGTATGCCCAGCTAGCCTTGAAGCAAGCTCAGGAATATGGAGACTTAATAGAGCAATCAAAAGCGTTGGAGCTTCTGGCAAAAATACAAGCTAAGAATGGAAACAACGAAAAGGCAATATCTCTTCAACAAGAAGCTCTAAACAAAGCAACACAATTTGGCGACCCGGTGATTATTGCAAAGCAATATGGTCATATGGCCAGCATTCTTTTAACGTCCGGAAAAACTAAGGAAGCACTCCACCAAGCCAGGATAGCATATAAATATGCCCAACTTGTAAAGTCTCCCCTTTTGTATAAAACTATCCTAATTACGCTTGCACAAGCCCTGGAAGAAAACAACTTTCCACAAGAGGCACTTAGCGCCTACAAACGCTATTATGCCTACAAGGATACTATTGCTGATGTAAATATTAACGAACGTTTACTTTTAACTAAGACTAAAATTCAATCTCAGGATTCAGAGCTTTTAAAAGCAAAAAACTCAATTCAACAGCAAACAATAAGGCAGAATAGAATAGTAATGATTGGTATTGGCGCTGCATTTTTTCTTACCCTCGTTTTAATGCTGGTGATGTTCAATAACCTTCGCAGAAAAAGAAAATCCCAACTGCTTATTGAAGAGAAACAAAAGCTTTTAAACGCAAAAAGTGAAGAACTAAACCAGTCTAATAAACAATTGAAGCAACTCAATGAAGGAAAGGATAAGTTGTTTTCGATTCTTACACATGACCTAAAGCAGCCCTTTAATCAAACCTTGCAACTTCTCGAAGTGCTAAATTCTCAAATGAAGGATGATGATGAACTCAGGTCTGTTGCAAACCAAGTGAAAGAATCGGTAGAAGCCACAAGCGGAACTTTGGACAACCTTTTGACCTGGAGTAAATCACAATTTTTACAACTTAATACAGAGCAAAAAATTATTACTTTAAATAGCGTTACCGATGACCTGAAAGCAGAATTTAAAGAATCCATAAGGCAAAAAGAGTTAAACTGCGTTATCAACGTAGATTCAAAACTAACTGTGCTGGCCGATCCAAACCATCTGGAAATAATGTTAAGAAATCTTCTTCAAAATGCTATAAAGTTTTCACGTCCTGGTGGGCTTGTGAAACTAACCGCTGCAAAAAAGGCACAAAACATTTATATTGAAGTAAGCGATCAAGGTCAAGGAATGAATAAAGAGCAACTTGATAACCTTTTTGATGTAAATACCCACTTTTCAACTCCAGGTACATTGAATGAAAAAGGTACAGGATTAGGAATGCTTATTGTAAATGATTTTGTGAAAGAAAACAACGGAAAGCTAGAAGTAGAGAGTAAGCCAAACGAAGGAAGTACTTTTAGAATAATACTACCGGCTGCCTAGCTTGCCAAATACTTTTTCAATCCTCAGTTTTTAGCGCAATGAATTTTGAAGGATCAACATCCAATAACCCACGTAGCCTCGACAACGTGCACGGCACAGAGCAAGAACTCTACCGCATGATAAAGGAAGGTGAGCATCAAAAACAAGATTTTAAATTTAGGGTAGATAGCTCGCTAAAAATTGCAAAATCTTTGTGTGCATTTGCCAATACGGATGGTGGAAAATTGCTTATTGGTGTAAAAGATAATGGAAGGATTGCCGGAATTGATCCTGAAGAAGAGTACTATATGGTTGACGGAGCTGCTACTTTGTTTTGCAAGCCACATATCGATTTTAGCGCCAGGGTGTACTCTGCAGAAAACAAGCTCGTTTTAGAAATTGAGGTTCCGGCTTCAAGCAAGCGCCCACATTTTGCCAAAGATGAAAATCAAAAATGGATAGCCTATGTAAGGCAAGCTGATGAAATATTTATGGCAAATAGAGTTTTGTTGAGCTACTTGCGTGACAAAACTCCAAAAAGCGAGAAAAGAAATTTGATTGCCTACGGCCCGCAAGAGCGGCAGCTTTTTGAATACCTGAGTGAAAATGAAAATATCTCTCTTAGCAAGTTTTCACGGATTTCAAAAATACCACTGCATGAGGCAGAAAAAACACTAGCTCTTTTTCTAAAGTGGGAAATTATAAGATGGAAGGCACATGATGCGGGAATAAGATTTTCGCTAGTCTAAGTTTCGTTCAATATTGAGCTCGCTAAGTCCTTCATCTAAATCAGGAAACCAATCTAGTAGTAAACTACTTTCACCACAGCCCCCTTCCCATTCTATACAGTAAATATTTGGGTGAATATGCCTACATTCGCTGCACTCTCCCACACTAATCAATAAATTGCCCGCAAAGCCGCACGCATCGCAAACCCATTCCGACTCCGGGGTTGGCGACCATGTGCATTTTGGACATTGCGTGCGCATAACTTTAGAACTTATTTATATCGAAAAAAACAAAGCTATTGTCTATTTTTAGACCAGCTTGAACTCAAGGCTGCTAAATTAGCGGCCAAGCTTAATGAAAACAATTTTTACAACTAAAATACTACTCTTGGTCGCCTTTTTTGAGGTGACAGCGCAATACTACGGACCCCTGCCGAGCATTGCAAGTATTGATAGTTTGCACTTTTATTCTGATAGCATTTTCTCCTTTCCACCCAACGAAATCCTTCGTACATCAAAGAGTATTCAAACCAATGCATTAAGGAGAAATGATAGTATTCTTTATGCCTCTGCACTAAATATCGAAGCGAAGTCAAGATTAAATACGGGTGACCTCAATCAGTCATCATCACTATTAAACGAAGCTCTTTACATATTTCAGAAATACAAAAACTACGAAGGACTTTGTCAAACATGGCTATTACTAGCCATCGTTGATTTTGAAAAAGGAAGTGATTTTCAGGCTTTGCAAAAATTACAAAAAAGCTCTGATGTGGCGGCTGCTATTGAAAGCCCATACTACCAAGCATTGTCAGAGTACAATATTGCTAAAATCAATTATCATCAAAATGAGTTCCCCGCGGCAAAGGATAGACTTTTAAAAGCAAAAACTTTGGCTGACAAAGCAAAGGCAAAATCAGCTTTACAATTTGCAATAAGTCAGCAACTAGCCTTAGTTGAATTAAAATTTGGCAACGTGAATGAAGCCAACGACCTGCTTTCATCCGCCAGGCAAGAAACTGTGCTACCTGAATACGCATACAATTTGGCTCAAGCCAAATCACAATATGCAATGATTGTGAAGGATACGGCAGAGGCACAACAATTTGCCCAAAAGGCATTAGAGTGGTCACAGGTTACAAATAGCCCCTTCATTATTGTTGAAGCGCAAATAAATCAGTCAGAGGTTTACGGTTTTCTATTGCAAAATAAACTGAGCTTGCAAAGCGCACTTCTATCCTGGAGTATACAAAAAACCATTGTTCATGGTACATCAGTAAAGCTTGCTTCACTTAGGCAACTATCAAGTGCCTATTTAGCAAATGGAGACTCAACAAAGGCTTTGGCCTCATTATTAATGTTGAAATCTATTGAAGATTCAATTCACAACTTTGAGTTGGATAAGTTTATTCTACTAGCCCAGGAACCTGAAAAAATTGTAGCCAATAAAAAAACAACTTCTAATGCAGACTCTGCAGCTTTAGCAATTAACCAAGGGAAGAAACTATTATCTACAGGTGATAAAAAAATGGCAATTGGGCTAGTTGCCTTATCAATACTTGCGTTTCTAATTGGACTTGTTTCGTGGGGGTTGTGGTTTAAACTAAAAAAACTAAAGGATGAGCAAGCTCAGCTTGCTGAGCAAGAAGAACAGGCTAGAATTGAACAAGAAAAACTAAAGGAATCAAATAAAAAACTTCAGGAACTTGACAAAAACAAAAATAAAGTCTTTTCTGTACTCACCCATGATATCCGACAGCCTGTCAATCAAATCAAGTCTGTTCTCGATCTTTTAGAAATTGAGGAACTAAGCAAGACAGACAGAATAGAAATTGTTCAAAAACTGCGAGAGTCAATAGAAAGTTCTAGCCAAACCCTTGAGAACTTACTCTTGTGGAGTAAAAAGCAACTTACTGGTATTAATACTAAAATAGTTGATGTTCATCTTTTACCACAAGTATGGCAAGTAGAAAGTCAGGTAAAGACCAATTTAGATTCAAAGGGCTTAAGTCTTAACATACATGTTCCTGATTTTTTTAAGTTAAAGGCCGACATGAGTCAGTTAGATATTTGCCTTAGAAACTTAATTAATAATGCAATTAAGTTTTCAAATACAGGAGGTGTAATCACCATTGAGGCCATCGAAGAAAATGAAAACAAACTGATTCGCATTATTGACAATGGAGTAGGTATGTCAATAGATCAGGTGGATAAGTTAAAAGGAATGACCGGTGATTTTTCTACCCTGGGCACCATGAATGAAAAAGGCACCGGGCTTGGTGTGCTAATTACCCGTGAGTTTATGGAAAATCAAAACGGATCATTGGATATCATTAGCCGCAAAGGAGAAGGAAGTGTTTTTACCTTAGTATTTCCCAACGAGAGAAGGCCAAATAAAATCCTTAAAAAGGAGACCTCAGAGAATTCAAGTAACTAAGGTTATTTGCGAAAGCAAAAAATAGATCCACTCGGCTTAATTAGTTGATTGATAAATCCCCATACCCCTGATACTTGCATCCACCATTGTAAACTCTGTAGTAAAGTCTTACTACACGACTCCCCCCATCTTCATCTTCATTTATAGTAAGGGTTTGTGAAGTAAGAGAATCTTCTTTAAAAAGAATATTAAAATTGTCATCTACAATTCTTAAGGCTATTCTATCCATTTGAACTAAAGAGCCAAATGCAAAAATACCCTGTGATGGGTTTGGATAGGAATATACCCTGAATATCGTATCCGATGCATCTGAGCATATCGGTAAATTATCAGCTGGAAATAAGGCATTCTCCCGACTAGTAAATGTGGCATCAAGAGTCCAGTCCATAGGGTCAATAGAGCCATTTAGATTACCAACATTATCTCTTTCAGTAATGCCTGAAAAAAACACAAGTGCACTTTCAATATCTTCCTTTTCGCAGGCAAAGGAGCTTATTAACAAACATGCAATTAGACCCAGTTTTACTATTCTCATAATGCTAGTTTTAGCTTTTGTCCAAATTTAAACATTCATTAGTAATAAAAGTGATCTATTTCTGTAATCGTGATTTTACATCTCTCAAAAACTTATCTATCACCTCCCCTTTGGTATGCGGCATCACCACAATCTTCCACCATTTTGCTTTTCCTGTGTAATTATCAGAAACTAAACGATACTTATAACAAAGATCTTCTGGTATATACCCCGCCTTTGTGGTGATAATGTTCATGTGTGGGTTTCTGAAATAGGGAATTCCTAAAGCGTCAAACTCTTTGCAAAGGCGATCGGCTTCATCCATCAAGGTTCCTATATTTTTACGCCATCCCTTGGGGCCATAGGTAGAAAGAATCATCCAAATGGAAACCGCCTGTGCGCCATTGCGACTCCCACAGATGGTATAATCCAAGCCTTGCACATATTGAGCTTCTTCAGTAGCTGCATAATGCATCCATTCTTTTCGGATCAAAAACATTCCCGTTCCGTAAGGAGCCATCAGCATTTTATGAGCGTCAAGAGTAATGCTGGTGATTTCCGGGTTTCTAAAATCTAAAGGATTTTCAGGATTAGTAAATGGATAAATAAATCCTCCAAAAGCGCCATCTGCATGCACTTTGTATGGTAATCCGCTTTCCTTAATTATTGGTAAAATAGCCTCCAAGTCGTCAACCGAACCAAACATTGTAGTGCTCATATTTGCATTAACCACCAAGTATTTAATACCTGCTTCCTTAGCCTTTTCTATAGTAGATCTCAGGTTTTTGGGGTCAATTTGCCTGGTTTCAAAATCAACCTCTACAGGCAGCGGATTAATACTAAGGAGGTTGCAACCCTTGTAAAATGAGTAGTGGCTATCTGTGCTGAAAATCACGCCTATTTCAGCATTTTTGGCTTTAAACTCCTTTTTATAGTAGTTGCGATAAATCCAAAGAGCCTGGATATTGGCTTCTGTTCCACCTGGCGCCACATACCCATCTATTTCTTTTGGCTTAGCATTCATTATTTCTTCCGAAACCAAGTCGATCAACTCAATCTCCATCTTCTGTGTTCCCCTAAAAAGGTCTTCACCTTTATCTTCAGTAAGGGTATGGCAACCAATGTGATTTGGATTATTGATAAAGGTCTTTAAATAAGGTGCATCTTTAAGAAAATCTGCATCACGATAAAACTGCTCTGTATCCAAATATGAGCCTGGAATTCCTAAAATATAATCAGAATCATAGTTTCTATTTTCATCTAATGCACTAAACACACGTGCCTTAATTTCTTCTCTGGTTTGCTTTGTCCACTTCATGCCGCAAATGTACAGCCTCCCTATTATTTACTGGCTTCAGGTTTTGTTATTTTTGAAAAAATATAACCCTCATTTTAGTGCTATGGCAGAATTAAAAACCAAAAAGAACGACAAGGATCCTATGGAGTTTATTGCTTCTGTAGAAAACGAGAAGCGAAAAGCTGACAGCTTGGTAGTAATGGAGCTGATGGAAAAGATAACCGGTGAAAAAGGAACTATGTGGGGGCCCAGCATTGTGGGTTATGGTTCTTATCATTACAAATATGCCAGCGGTCGTGAGGGTGATTGGATGATCACCGGATTTTCGCCTCGCAAGCAATCACTCACATTATATATAATGCCTGGTTTTGATAAATATGAAGAACTCATGGACAAACTTGGTAAATACAAAACCGGAAAATCCTGCTTGTACATCAACAAACTTGAAGATGTAGACATGAGTGTACTCGAACAGCTTATTTCCCTTTCGGTAAAACACATGAAAAAGCTGACGTAAGGTTACAATAGACAACTTTTAAAAAGTGACTATTCCATAAAATTTGCTACTTTGGAGGAAGCCAATATGAAGTGTTTTTCATTGAATACTTCAAACATGTGCCTATGCAAAAACCCTACTTTCTGCTACTTCTTGCGTTTGCCGCTTTGCTTAGTTCATGCGGTTCATCTGAGCCAGAATCAACCGAAATAGCTCTCAATGATGAGCCGTCAATAGTAAAACGGGATATTACTGAAATCAGAGAAGATGGGTATCTTACGGCAATCGCCATCTACAATTCTACCAGTTATTTTTTATACAAAGGTGAACCCCTGGGTTTTGAATACGAGCTACTATCTGAGTTGGCCAAAGAGCTAAAACTGGAACTGCGAATAAAAGTTGCGGAGAATATTGATGAGCTTTTTACCATGCTCAATAATGGTGAGGGTGATATTATTGCCTACGGTTTATCAATTACAGAATCGCGAAAAAAACTTATCAAATTTACCGAACCCCATTATGTAACTCACCAGGCTTTGGTGCAGCGCAAACCAGATAACTGGAGAAGTTTGCCCGGATATAAATTAGATGACAATTTAATTGATGACCCACTAGAGCTTATTGGTAAAACAGTACATGTAAGACGAAACTCTTCGTACTATGAGCGTCTTCAAAACTTGGCAAAAGAAGTGGGTGGAGATATTGATATTCAAACTGTTTCTGGCGACAAGACTACGGATGAGATTATTAAAATGGTGGTAGATGGCGAAATTGAGTACACCGTAGCTGACTACAATATTGCTGCACTCAACCAAACTTATTACCCTATTCTGGATGTAGAAACCCAAATTAGCTTCTCGCAACAAATTGCCTGGGGTGTTCGCAAAAACAGCCCTCTGCTACTACAGGCTGTAAATATGTGGCTGAAAAAGATAAAGCAAAAGTCTTCTTACCGAATACTTTATAACAAGTATTTTAAAAACCGTAAATCTTACCAAAGACGAATCAAAAGTGACTTTTACAGTAAAAACTCTGGAAAAATTAGCCAGTATGATGAAATTATAAAAAAGCATGCAGCACCCCTCGGTTGGGATTGGAGGCTTCTAAGTTCTTTGATTTATCAAGAATCGAGATTTGAACCACAGGCTACCTCATGGGCTGGAGCTGGAGGCTTAATGCAAATAATGCCTTCCACCGCAAAGGACTTAGGCCTCAAAGATATTTCCAACCCTGATCAAAATATTCAAGCAGGTTCTATTTACCTAAAGAAACTGTGGAACAATTGGAAAAAAATTCCAGATTCTCTACAGCGAATCAAATTTGTAATGGCTTCCTACAATTGCGGACTTGGTCACGTTCGTGATGCACAACGCCTGGCTTCGGCATTTGGCGAAAACCCATTGCTGTGGGATGATAATGTGGAAGATTATGTCCTCAAGCTTTCAAGCCGTGAATACTATACACACCCCGTGGTACGGTATGGCTTTGTACGTGGATTAGAACCATATTTATATGTGAAGGAAATCTTTCTGCGGTATGATCATTACAAGAAGTTTATCCCTCTGACGGAGTCAAAAAAACCAGCTGTTGCAAGTCGTTAATGTTAAAATTTCAATTTCTTTTATTTTTATATACTAAGGATATACAGTACGTAGTTATTGCTCTATTAATAATCTAAACTTTATATGCATTTAAAAACCTTTGTTTTAGCGGCTTTGGCCTTTGCTTGTGGCTTCCCTATTTACACCCAAGCACAATCTATGCGCCTGTCTGACTTCTCAGTTTACCTGGGAGGCAACACCAGCGGTGACTATGGCACACTGCAAGACTTTCAATTGCTGGCACCAAATTCCAGACTTTTACAAACTGATTTTACCGGATACAATAACTCAACTGGTTATAACTCATGGAATTCATCAGCACGTATTTCATTTATGCTGGGATTTGATTTTAACAAAAAAGCAGATGAAGTAAGTAAACTATCTCCACAACTTAGAATTGGCCTTACTTATACCAATGGTGTATCACTGTATAGCAACTATTGGAAAGAAGATCGATTTGCCTATGATACCCTAACCTCCTCGCAAACCGGAAACCAAACCTTTGTTGATTCTGTAAATTATGACAGCTACAGCATGGACTACCATTCAGACAATATCGTGCTGGATGTATCTCTTATTTTCCGAACTAACCCTGCCGCTCGTTGGTCTTTTTATGGTGGAGTTGGTGTAATGGGTGGAATGTCAATTAATGCAAGTACTACAATTTATCACTTTAATAATGCCTACATCGAAAACCAAGATGGCGACCCGCACTTTGGGAGACAGTACAGCGATAGCTATGTGGACGAAATGGAAACAGTAAGAAATGACAATTCATTTTTAGTGAGTGGCTACATTCCAATGGGAGTAGATTTTAGGTTGGGTAAGAAAAGAGAACTCTGGAAAAGAACCCATTTGTTCTTTGAGCTTCGCCCATCATTGAATATTAATAATATTCCTGAAGTAGGCACTTTTACTCAAGGATCGGTGCACCACGGTTTTGGTATACGAATCACGTAAGTCAGAAAATTTCAAATTGCAGAAGAGCGCCTAAATTCGGTTTATGGCGCTCTTTTTTATTCATAATAATCATCAAATTTACTGATGGTAATCAAGTACAAGGTCTATTTTTGCCATAGCAAAGTTTATGAGTGAGCATTACCAAACAAAAAATTAACGCTTTTGTAAAAAGCCCTGACTTTTTCAAAGGTTTGGTTTTGGCTTCAGCCATGGTCATTCCACTTTTTGTTGGCTATTCTCTGAATTATATCACTTGGGGGCTTAGTGTTGCCATTGGAGTTTTACTGAGCTCTACCTCTGACGTTCAAGGAAACTTCAGGCATAAAGTTGTTGGGATAATTACGTCTGCATCAATTGCAGCTATATCAACCATTTTGATAAGCTTAGTACACGATTCATGGCTACTCCTACCCTCTATCACTATTCTTATTTTCTGTATTTCTCTCATTTCGGTTTATGGTTTCCGTGCTTCTTTAGTAGCCTTTTCAGGAATGTTGGCCATGGTTCTCACTTTTGTCCATCCTCATTCAGGGTTAGATTTGCTCTTACATGCAGGGTTCATTTTTACCGGTGGCATTTGGTATTTGGCCTTATCCATTCTTTTAGCACATATTTTACCGATTAAGCATACGGAAGTTTTGCTGGCAGAATCCATGAAACTGATGGCAGAATATATGCGTATTCGAGCTGAAATTACCATTGGCAATAATACTCATGAGGAGCAAAGCAAGCGACTTTTAGTACTTCACGAACTAATAAATGCCAACCATGAAACATTGCGGGAAATATTAATTACTGCAAGATCCCAATCAGGTTCATCCAACCTTAGCAGGCGCTATTTATTGATTTTTATTGAGTTAGTAGATATGATGGAATTAGCCGTAGCTAACTCCGCCAACTATCGC
>JAUHWX010000061.1 GCA_030427285.1 Bacteroidia bacterium | reverse complement strand
AGGCCAAGGCCATACGATTTACCACGCTTGAAGCTATTTGCAAAGCACTGGACTGCCAGCCTGGTGATATACTGGAGTATATACCTGATGATTTGAACGCTAAATAAATCTTCTTTAAAAACAAAACCCTCATTATGAAAACCCCTAAACGCAACCTGAAACAGCTATTAATCTGCTGCCTTGTGGCAGCCTCAAACTTGTTGTTTTCTCAAGGTTTGATTCAGCAAACAGTTAATGTCTTAAGACAAAATGCAAGCCATGATACGCTAGTTGGCTGTGGTAGCTATGAGTTGATGAAACACGCTGACAAGATTCAATCAGGGTTTTTAAAAGCAGCCAACCAATATTTAGAAAACATTACTAACGAAAATGCGAACCGCAAAAAGACAAGCAATGGCATAATGCAAATTCCGGTAGTGTTTCACATTGTTTACAATGATACATCAGCAAACCTCGCAGACTCCGTAATTCAAGATCAACTAAGAGTTCTGAACGAAAGCTTTAGACGTCAAAATACAGATACCGTAAATACCAGAGCTGATTTTAAACCCATAGTGGCTGATAGCGAAATTGAATTCGTTTTGGCCACTACCGATCCAGCCGGTAATCCCACCAATGGCATCACCAGAACATACTCTCCTACAAAATACTTTGGTGGTGTTTTACCGTATGATCAAACACAGGCACAGCAAATTCAGAATTGGCTTAATGATAGCCTGTACTATAATTACTTTAGAATAACTCAAGATAGCCTTGGTGGAAGAAGTGCCTGGAACTCTCTTAATTACGTCAACATTTGGATAGGAGATTTAAGAATATTTGAGCCAAAATTCAACAACTTTGAAGAGCTCGTATATTTTGGGCTTGCTACTCCCCCTGCAAATCACCCTAATTGGCCCACCACTATTTATAACGAATTGGCCGGATTTCAGGAAGGTATTTTATTGCATTACCCAGTGGTTGGGTCAAATAATCCAAATACTTTTCCTGCACCTTATGTCCCCTACAATTCGCTTGTTAAAACCGGTAAAATGCTGGTTCATGAAATGGGCCACTATCTGGGTTTACGCCACATTTGGGGAGATGGAAACTGCACAATGGATGATTTCGTTGACGATACCCCGAGAGCAAGTGCTGCAAGCCAATATAATTGTAACACTACGCTAAATACTTGTGTAGACACCATAATGGGGATGGATTTACCTAATATGATAGAAAACTACATGGATTACTCGAGCGGAAACTGTCAAAACTCATTTACCCAAGGGCAAATAAATGTAATGCGTAACGTAATTGAGACCAGGAGACCTTACCTTATTGGTATTAAGTCCTTTAAAAATTCTCCTGAATCATTATTTAGTTATTACCCCAACCCTACCTCCGGCAAAGTCACGTTAAAATTTAATGATACAGATACTGACGCTACAATACATATTTTGAGTATTGATGGCAGATTGATAAAAACCCAATATATAACTGCCAGCTCCAAAGCTGAATTAACACTCGGATCACAAAGTGGGCTTTATATCATTCAGGTTCAAAGCGAGAGCGAAGTATTTGCCTTTAAAGTTCTTAAGAAGTAAAACTCTTGTGAGTAAAGACTTGCACAGTAGTGTAAGCCAAGCGCTTACACTATCTTTTTATGTAAAAAAGTTTCATTTTTCTTAAAACGAATTACATTTGCTCAACTCTCTACTTCTATTACATGAAACATCTACTAACATCTTTTTTTTGTTTGCATTTACTAGCTGCGCTCGCACAGCCTCAAGCATACCCTGATTTAGCTTTACAACAAATACTGGATAGTGCTGAATTCTTGCAAGAAAGCTCTCGCCAGAATGAAGTAAAAAACCTACTATCAGAGGCTTCAAAAAGATTGGATAGCAGTTCTCCTAAAGAACTTTGGTTTATATATTATCATACCAAAGGATCTAATTTATTTGAGGCACGCAATATTCCAGAATCAAAAGAGGCTTTTAAAAAAGCGCTGAAAGTAGCAGAGCAACTCAATGACTCCAGCAAACTTGGAGTAGCCTACACAAGCATTGCCAATACCGAAAACATAAGCAGTAATTTTCAAACATCAATAGAGCTATTTGAAAAAGCACTCTCATACTTTACACAGGATGATAAGGATAACTACTATGCAACCTTGATGAATATGTCCACAGCCTATTCCGGGCTTAATGAATTCCAAAAGGCACTTTCTAGTTTACTCATTACCAAAGAGTATTTTTTAAAAACAAATGATCATAACAGATTAGGGATTATAGAAAATAATTTAGGTGAGATTTATAGAAGGAACATTCAGGATTTCAACAAGGCTCGGGCGCATTACAGATGGGCAGTGGTTGCTAACCAAAAAGCAAATAACCTGCCCGGCTTGGCGAAAAACTATCATAATATTTCGGCTGCCTTCCTGGACGAAAACAAAACTGACAGTGCCATATACTACACCCGCAAATCAATAGAAATAAAGGAGCAAATTGGTGATGAAGGAGGTATGGCCTCTGCCAACTACCTTATGGGCTCCACATTTGCAAGGCTGGGGCAATACAGCAAGGCCATAGAATACCACAACCTATCTATGGAGCAGTGCAAGAGGAATGGTTTACAGCAAGGTATTTTTTACAATTTGATAAGTTTAGGCGAAGCTTACTTCAGCCTTGGCGATTTTGCAAAAAGTGAAGATATGCTCAGGCAATCTTTGATTATTGCAGAAGAATCCGGTGAGCTATCCATGCTGCAAAATGTGTATACAGGCTTATATGAGCTAAACAAGGCAAGTGGTGATAATGCTGATGCACTGCTGTATTTTGAAAAAAAGCAAGAGGTGGTAGATAGTATCCAGCTAATTCAGGAAAAGCAACATGTAGTCGAATTACGAACTCAATATGAAGCTGATTTGGCTGAGGCAGATAATATGATTTTACGCGAAAAGGAAAAAGCTCAAAATCAAAAACTTGAGGGACAGCAAAACCTACTCTCTTTGGCCGTAGCATCCATTATTCTTTTGCTTATTGCTGGTCTTTGGTTGGCCAAATCACTTGGCCAGAGAAATAGAGCCTATGTTAGGGAAAAAGAATCTAGTGATGCTCTTGCCAATCAATTTCAGAAGCTTAAAGAAAGCGAAGCTGAACTGGCCGAATCCAACGACCTGAAAAATAAAATTCTTTCAGTACTTGGGCATGATTTACGCAGCCCCTTGGCTGGGATATCCAGTTTACTAAGTACAATGTCAGCACTGGAGATAACCAGAGAAGAGCTTCAGGATTTATTAGGCCACCTTAAAAAGGAAGTGGATGTAAGTCTCACCGCCCTGAATGAAATATTAATTTGGGCCAGACTTCAAATGAATGAGATGACTAAGCTTATTGAAAACCTGGATGCTAAAGAGCTGGTTAATGAGGTAGTCAGCATTTACGAGCCAAACATTAGAGCCAAGCATCTCAATATAGAATTGAATATTCCTTCTGATATCGAACTTTGGGCCGACAACAATCAGATGCGAAGCATTTGCGGCAATCTACTTTCCAACGCTATAAAGTTTACGCCTGAGAAAGGCAAAATCAAAATTAGCGTGACTGATAACTTTGAGTTTACAGAAATCACCTTTTGCGACAGTGGATTAGGTATACCCGAAGATGTACTGGAAAACTTAAATGACAGAAATGCATTAATTTCTAAAAGTGGTACATCTGGCGAAAGCGGGACTGGAATAGGCCTGCGAATTGTAACCGATTTTGTAGATGCACATAATGGAGTTCTTCATTTTAAAAACAATGCCGACAGAGGAACTACGGTATCGGTAAAAATTCCAAAACCTGACATAAAAATTAGGCAGACGGGGTAGCGCTTAATTGTAGCCTCAATTAAGTTAAATTAACTGCATAGTGACTACAAACAAGAATAATCGATACAGAAGTATCGATAAAATGAAGAACACTATCAGCAAAACGGCTTTGATGCTGCTTCTTATAAAACCTTGATTATACAATCTTCTTTGCATTTTGTAGCCATACAAACCAAGCACAGCCAATATTGGAAAAATGACATAGTCCTTATTGGGGTCAATATCTATAGATGTCTTACCGGTTGCCCATAAATACAAACTCAGCACACCAGTAGCTAATAGGGGTAGGATAATTAGCATTGATAAAATAGAAAAGCTAACAAAGTGTGTGGCACTTATGAGATGAAAGTAAAATAAGGCTCCTCTCCTTACATTTACAAGCGCAACACCAAAGGCAAAAATCAGAATAAAAACTACCAAACAGAGTTTACTTACTTGCTCACTCATATGGTTATACTTGGCCGCAAAATCTTGCCGGCTTATATTTTCTGCTTTGATACGATTATCCACTACATCACTGGCCCAGCCACTGTAATTTTGACCCAAAGTTTGAGACTCCAATGTGCTGTTTAACGCATCTACAGGTTGGTATAAAAAGTATACCAGGTTGATAAAGAAAAACAAGGCTAAAGGTGCTGTGAAAAGTTTTCGTCTTCCGGCAAAAAATTCGGCTGTGAGCTTACCTGGTTTAAAAAGTAATGCTATCATGGAGCGGACGAATTTTGCATCAGTAAATGTTAATGCGTTCCAAACAGAGCCAAAGAAATAGCGAAGCGTCATTTCTTCACGAACCATCATTTTTTCACCGCAGTTACTGCAAAATTTACCTTCAAAAGGCTTTTTACAGCTTGGGCAATTTTGCACTTGTCCACTACTATTTATAGTCGAGTCCTTCAATTAAAGTTTGGTCTGTGGTTTGTCAATATTACAGAATTTTGCGACCTGCAACTAATTCGTCACAATTTCATCACCAGCGCATATTTATACATTTTATAGAACTACATTCGCGGCCGCTAAAAATCAGGCTTTTATTTATTTAAAGTTTCCTGATTTTTTAAATAATCACAGAAATCACAGCCGCCATGAAGCGTATCAAAGAGTACAAAAAGTTGTTCAACGTAGAAGGAGACGCCACTCTAAAAGAACTGAAGACAAGCTACCGCAACCTTGTAAAAGAATGGCACCCTGATAAATTTCAGGAAGGCGATGAAAAAGCAGCTGAAGCAGAACTGATAAGCAGAAAAATTATTGATGGCTATCATTTTTTGGTAAGCATGGCTCCTGAAACAATAGCCGCAAATCTTACAGAGTATACAAGCACCATAAACGAATCAGGAATTGCTGACTATGACCATAAGGGATTACTATTGACAGTTACTTTTATGGATGGCAACACCTATGAGTACTTTGGCGTAAATAGAGGATTGTTCCTTAAATTCAACAACTCAGACAAGCAAATGCGTTTTGGAAAAAGAAACATCTTCCAATCTTTTCCATACCGCAAAGCAAAAAAAGAAGCACAGGAGGCATAGCCCTTTGCCGGCCGGCTAAAGCTTACCAAAAGTTATCTTTAAAACTGTAAATAACAAATACCCAGCACCATGGAAATTAAGCCACACGTAGGATTTAAGAATATCAAATTTGGCCAATCCACAGCTCAGGTTATCGAAGTTTTAGGAGAACCCAGCAGTGAAGATACCTCAAACTTCGAGGACGGATCAAGCGACATTGCTATGGTATATAATGAGTTGGGTCTCACCCTCGTCTTTTCTTCCGAAGATGAATTTAGGCTCAGTTCAGTTACTTTTTATACTTCAGATGCCACGCTTGCTGGCGAGCACTATATAGGAAAAAGTGAGGAGTACTTACTGAAAACCGCCAAAGAGAAAGGAATTGATGACATTTTTTTGGATGATGACTTTGAAGAGCTTGAGGCCAAAGATTATGCCTCTGAAAAGCTTGGTTTGGCATTTTGGGTTCAGCAAGGAATTTTAGATTCAATTACTATTTTCCCTGAATATGACGCTCAGGGAGAAGAAATAATTTGGCCAAAGTAAAGCAAGTAGCTTTTACCCTTGATGGCGATATAAAAGATAGAATTCACTGCTATTTTTAATTTTGTCAAAAAATATATTTCATCCCATAACACCGGAATTCACGAGCATGAACATCGACTTAGGAAAACTACTACTTAGGCTTGGCTTTGGCGGACTAATGATTCCTCATGGCGTTTCTAAACTACAAAATTTGATAAGCGGGAATCCGCAGTTTGCAAATCCATTTGGTATAGGCGAAGTCCCAACCCTAATTTTAGCCATTTTAGCAGAGTTAATATGCCCTGTTTTAATTATCCTGGGAATAAAAACAAGACTCTCTACCATTCCTGTTATTATTACCATGGCAGTAGCTGCATTTATTATTCATGGAGGTGACCCTTGGGGTAAAAAAGAAATGGCACTCCTCTATTTAGTTGGCTACTCAGGCATCGGGCTAATTGGTTCAGGACGCTATGCAGTCAACAAAAACTCTTAGAGTGAAACGGCTTTCTATTGCTTATTTGAGCCTAGCTTTAATTTCATGCAGCAGCGTACATACCAAAAACTGGTGGGAAAAACCCAGTACCCAGTGGCCACAAATATTGCTTACTAATAAAATAGCCTTTACCGGACGTGATACCGTAGAGGGTGCCAGTGCATTTTTACTTTACTATAGAGATGATACGGTAGCATGTACGGCCCGGCACTTAATCGAAACCCCTATGGGTATTAACCCTTCGGTGCCGCAAGACTCGGTAAACTTGATTTTGAAAAAATGGATCGTCTATCCTAGAGCAACTTCCAACTTTGAGCCAATAAATATTACACACCTTCGCAATAGTAAACCTTCGCCTAGAGATTTTTTAGTACTTGATGTAGAAAATATACACTCAGATATTACAGCCCTACAACCAGCTATTGATAGTGTTTCAAAGAATCAAACGATATACCTGATAGGCTGTGAAAAATCGGATTCGCTATGCTCACAAAACATATATCCCGCCAGGATAAAGTGGATTGTCGAAAACCAAATTATAGTAGAACCTAATGAGAAGTTTAATGCGGCCGGCTTTAGTGGTGCCCCAGCCGTTAATCAATCTGGAAAAGCGGTAGGAATTATTACTGGAGTAAACCGTGAAGAAGGCAGGCTCTATATCTACATTGAGCCCATATCCAAGGTGATTCCATACATTATTGAGGCGGGAAAAATGGCAGAATAACGGTAAAAGCAGCGCCTTTTCCCGGTGAAGACTCCACACTTATTTTACCTTTTAGCTTATCCACCGCTTCTTTTACAATGTAAAGACCTAAGCCTGATCCTGTTCCATCTGAAGAAATGCGATAGAACATTTTAAATATTTGGTGGTGATACTGCTCGTCAATGCCAATACCATTATCGGCTACTTTTACTTTCAATCCTTCAGCGGTATTTTCAAAACTTACTTTTACAAATGCATCCTTAGCTCCCGAACTGTAAAATATGGCGTTAGAAATTAGATTGTTCAAAATCATCTTAAGTCGAACATAATCTCCCATCACATCCAGATTAGGACTTTCCACTTCAAGCCTTAGATTTTCTGCTTCCACCAAATAACCAAGATTCTGAAAAATATCATTTACAAACTGAGTCATTTGTATTTTCTCTCCAGAAATATCCATACTAATGTTTCGGGTGTAGTTGATCAAATCCTGCACAAAAGTATTTAGCTGCACAACAGACTTATTAATATGAAAAAGATACTCCTTGACAGTTTCAGGAGGTGTTCCCGGGTGGTTAGCTAATCCTATTAACCCCATCATAGAGTGTAATGGAGCTTTCAAATCATGCGAAACTGTGTGTACAAATTGCTCCAACTCTTTAATATCAGATTTAAGTTGTGCGTTTTCCCTTTGCAAAGTTTCTGTGCTTAGGTTTTGGCTCAAGGTATGGTTTCTTAATTGTGGTTTAGAAATGGAAAAAGTAGTCCATTTTTTATAATTCACAAAAAAAATGCGGGAGGTAAAATCCTCACCTTCATTAGTTAGCTAATTATTACAGCATAAATGAAGTATAGAGCGGCACTTGAGCTTGCAAAACAATTTTGGCTATTCTACCTTTAATCATGCAATATTAGGTATGAGTACAGAAACACAAGAGCAACTAGAAAACCGGGAAATCACCAATCGATACAGAGCCCTTTTGAGGGCAATGCAAGATAGAGCCGATAATGATGATCGTAAACTTATTCGCAAAGCATTTAAGCTGGCGCAAGATGCGCATGCTGATGTAAGACGTAAGTCCGGTGAACCCTATATCTTTCATCCAATTGAAGTAGCCCAAATTGTAGCCAAAGAAATTGGACTTGGCCCAGTATCAGTTGCTGCTGCACTTATTCATGATGTAGTAGAAGATAGCGACTATACACTAGAAGATATTGATCGTCTTTTTGGAGAGGAAATAGCCCGTATTATTGATGGACTTACTAAGATTTCCGGAGTGTTTGATCAGGATATTTCTATGCAAGCGGAAAACTTCCGCAAAATGCTCCTTACCATTTCTGATGATATTAGGGTTATCATTATCAAGCTGGCTGATAGGCTTCATAATATGCGTACTATGGAATCTATGCCGGCACATAAGCAAGTAAAAATTGCTTCTGAAACTCTTTACCTATATGCCCCTCTTGCACATCGCCTGGGCCTTTATAACATAAAAACTGAGCTTGAAGATTTAAGTCTTCGCTATACCGAGCCAGAAGTTTATAGAGATATTTTACTGAAGCTAAAATCAAGCAAAGCAGATGAGATAAAATATCTGAAGCGGTTTACCACCAAAATACGGGAGGAGCTTAAAAAAGAGAATTTTGATTTTACTATAAAGGAAAGGACAAAGTCGATCTACAGTATTCGAAAAAAAATGATTAATCAAGGTATTAGCTTTGATGAAATCTATGACAAATTCGCTATTCGCATAATTTTAAACTCACCACCGGAAACTGAAAAAGCTGATGCATGGAGAGTATATTCTATAGTAACCGATTTTTATCGTCCAAATCCTGAACGGCTTCGTGATTGGATATCTGCACCAAAGTCTAATGGTTATGAATCACTACACACTACGGTAATGGGCCCTGAGGGACATTGGGTAGAGGTGCAGATACGAAGTGAGCGCATGGACGAAGTTGCTGAAAAAGGATATGCCGCGCACTGGAAGTATAAAGAGGACGCCAGTGGAGCAAACAAGCTTGATATTTGGATAAATCAAATCCGTGAAATGCTGGAAAACAATGAGGGTTCAGCACTGGAGTTTGTCAACGACTTTAAGCTTAACCTTTTTGGTGAAGAAATATATGTGTTTACGCCCAAAGGAGATTTACGAATACTGCCTGCAGGCGCCACACCTCTCGACTTTTCGTTTGGCATTCATACCGATATTGGCCTCAAAACACTGGGCGCCAAGGTAAACGGGCGTTTAGTTCCTCTTAACTACAAGTTGAGAAGTGGAGATCAAATTGAAATTTTGACTTCTCTAAAACAAAAGCCTAAAGAGGATTGGCTTAATTATGTGGTTTCAGCCAAGGCTAAATCCAATATAAAATCTGCACTAAAGAGTGAACGTAAAGAGCAAGCTGAAGAGGGAAAAATAATTCTTCAGCGAAAGCTAAATTATGTGAAGGTAAAGCCCAGCGAAAACCTCATCAATGAGATGGTAAAATACTTTGGGCTGAAAAGCTCCTTGGATCTCTACTACCGCGTTGGGATGGGTATTATTGGCAATACCCAGATAAAGGAATTCATGCGAGACCAATCACAAGGTTTCTATTCTTACCTCAAAAATCGTATTCTGGGTAAAGCCAAAAAAGATACTTCCAAGGCTGTACAAAAAGAAAAAAAGGAAACTCAGGAAAAGAAAATTCTGGTATTTGGTAATGAAGAAACGGAGCTTGACTATAAACTGGCCAAGTGCTGCAGCCCTATTCCAGGTGACGATGTATTTGGCTATATAACCTCAAATGAAGGGATTAAGGTGCATCGCCATAGTTGCCCAAATGCTATATACTTGCAATCAAACCATGCAGGTAGATTAATAAAGGCGAAGTGGATTAGCACTGAGAAATCAGAATATACAACTGTGCTGGTAATTCGGGGTATTGATACTGTAGGTTTAGTAAATAAGGTTACACAAATCATTTCCAATGACTTGAATGTAAATATTCGAAGCATAAATATTGCTGGTGACGAAGGCGTGTTTGAGGGACTCATTACTGTGGTTGTAAAAGATAAAATCCACCTTAGTAAGATTATAGAAAAGCTAAAAATGATTGAAGGAGTAAGCTCGGTTGACAGGAGATAAACAGGGCAAATATTTGTACCTTCGCCACTTTTCGTAAATACAGCATGAACGATAACGGATTTGAAATAGTAAAGCAGACTTTTACCGAGTATCTGGAGCAAAATAAACAGCGTAAAACGCCTGAGCGTTACGCTATTCTGCAAGAGATATATGAGCATGACGAGCACTTTGACATTGAGTCGCTTTATATCTTAATGAAGAATAAAAACTACCGTGTAAGTCGTGCCACATTGTACAATACTATTGAGCTTTTGCTTGATTGTAAATTGGTGCGCAGACACCAGTTTGGACAAAACCAGTCGTACTACGAAAAATCATTTTACAACAAACAGCACGACCACATCATTCTTACCGATACCGGTGAAGTTTTAGAATTTTGTGATCCGCGCATTCAACAGATAAAAGATACAGTAGCCGAAGTTTTTGGAATAGATATAAATACGCATTCGTTGTATTTGTACGGTACACGCTCCAAAAAAACTGAGGACAAGTCTTAAAAATATTATAATCAACATTTTTTAAAAAAACCGCTATACAAATGGCAGTAGATGTATTATTGGGTTTACAATGGGGAGATGAAGGCAAGGGTAAGATTGTAGACGTTCTTACTCGTAATTACGATATAATTGCTCGCTTTCAGGGAGGACCCAATGCAGGACACACCCTAGAATTTGAAGGTCACAAGCACGTATTGCACACTATTCCTTCAGGTGTTTTTCACCCTGAAAGTTCAAACGTAATTGGAAACGGTGTTGTGATTGACCCTGTGATTTTCAAGAGAGAAATTGACAATCTGAAGGTTCACAATGTTGATGTAAATAAAGTATTGAAGATTTCGCGCAAAGCGCACCTTATTCTTCCTTCGCACCGCCTTTTGGATGCCGCTTCTGAAGCTGCAAAAGGAAAAAACAAGATTGGCTCTACCCTAAAAGGTATTGGCCCAACTTACATGGACAAAACCGGAAGAAACGGTCTTCGTGTAGGTGATATAGAGCAAGATGATTTTAAGGAAAGATATGATGCCCTTGTAGCTAAGCATGAGCAAATCCTTATGCATTATACCGATTTTGAGTACGACTTAAAACCTATAGAAGACGAATGGTTTGCAGCGATAGATTTCCTTCGCAGCCTTACACTTATCGATTCTGAGCATTTTATGCACAAGTCACTTAGAGAAGGTAAAACCATCCTGGCCGAAGGTGCTCAAGGTTCGCTTTTGGACATTGACTTTGGAAGCTATCCATTTGTAACTTCATCTACCACTACTTGCGCAGGAAGCTGCACAGGTCTTGGTATTGCTCCAAATAAGATCAGAAAAGTATTCGGTATTTTCAAAGCATACTGTACTCGTGTAGGTAGTGGTCCATTCCCTACTGAGCTATTTGATGAAACAGGCAAAGAGCTTAGAGCTAAAGGAAATGAGTTTGGTGCTACCACTGGCCGTGAAAGAAGATGCGGATGGCTTGATCTTCCTGCTTTGAAATATGCGATTGACGTAAACGGGGTGACTAATCTGATCATGATGAAATCAGATGTACTGAGCGGCTTCCCAACCATCAAGGTATGTACTGCTTACCGTTACAAAGGCACAGAAATTGATTACTTGCCGTATCGCACGGATGAAAACCTCGTTGAACCCATTTATACAGAACTACCTGGCTGGAATGAAGACATCACCAAGTTGGAGAATTTTGATGATGCTCCACAAAACCTTAAAGATTATGTGGCATACCTTCAGGAAGAGCTTGGCGTTCCTATCACTATTGTTTCAGTGGGACCAGATAGAAAGCAAACCATCGTATTGGAAGAAACTGCAGCCAGCGTGTAACGCACTGGTTGTAGTTTTCTTTATTCTTGGATTAAGCTACCCTGCCCTCGCTCAAGAGAAAAAAGGTAAACGCATTAACATCAAAAATGCGGATAAGGGTATTTACCAAAAAGGCTTAGGGAAAAACCGCCTGCTCGGAAATGTAATTTTTGAGCACGAAGGTGCTTTGATGTATTGCGATAGTGCATGGCTGTTTTCAGAAGCCAATAAAATCAGAGCGTTTGAAAAGGTATATATCAATCAAGGCGATACCATAGAGCTTTGGGGCGATTATCTTGAATATTCTGGTAACACCAAAATAGCGACCGTTACCGGTAAAGAAGTTCGTCTTAAAGACAAAAAGATGGAGCTGATCACCGACAGGTTGAAGTATGATAGAACTAATGACCAGGCATACTACTACACTGGCGGTGAGATTACCAGTGATGAAAATATCCTTACCAGTACGCAAGGCTATTACAATTCCAAGAGCAAGCTTTTTCAATTTAAAGACAGCGTAGTACTCAACAATCCTGATTATGTGATTGAGTCGGACACTATGCATTACAACAGTAATTCGCGTAAAGCCTTCTTTATTGGCCCTACCACCATCACCAGTGATAGCAGTTTTATTTATTGCGAAAATGGCCGCTATAATACGATAACCGACATCGCACAGTTTGAAAAAAACGCCTATCTATACAATGACAACAAGTACCTTACGGGAGACAGCCTTTACTACGAAAAACATAATGAGTTTGGTGAAGCTTTCGAAAACGTTTTGGTTCACGATACGATAGATGATTACACCATTACAGGTGGTTACGCTCAATACATTGGCCGTACAGATAGCACATTTGTAACCTTTGAACCAATCTATAGCGTAAAGCAGGAAAAAGACACTTTACATATACATGGTGATACACTGTTTTCTACCAAAGTAATTGGCGACAGCCTGGAGGAATTTCGACTCATAAAGGCGTACCATAAGGTAAAGTTTTTCAAATCTGATATTCAAGGAAAGTGTGACTCACTAACCTATGCCACGCTAGACTCTACAATTAGGATGTATGTTGACCCATTAATTTGGAGTGATAGCAGCCAAATTTCAGGCGACACTATTTATCTCACTTTAAAGAATGATAAACTAGACAGTCTCAAAGTCTACTCCAATGCTTTTATCATTAATCAAATAGATGATATAAAGTATAATCAAATCAAGGGTAGAAAAATGTTTGGAAAATTTGCCAACAACAAAATACATCGCGTGTTTGTAAATGGAAATGGGCAAACCTTGTATTTCCCCAAGGATAAAAACGAAGGCTTTATCGGTATGAATAAGGCCGTCTGTAGTAATATAATTATCAAGTTTAAAGATAATGATGTGAGCGCCATTACGTTTCTTACCAAGCCCGAGGCTAAGTTGCACCCCATGCGTGAAGCAACCGGGCCAGAGAGCAAACTGGAAGGTTTTAGGCCGCGATACGATGAGCGACCAAATAGCAAAGCTGAAATTTTAATATGGTAAACATTCTTCTATTAGCATTTTCAACTCTATTTCTACCTCAGGTAGAAACACCTGCTAATGAGAAGTATTATGATTTGAATGCTGAAGAGTTTTTTGCTTTGGCAGAAGCTCAACAAACCATAAATCCCGAAAACTTAGACAAGGAATTACTGGAAGCAGCGGTATTTTTTGCTTCAAATGAAGCAAGAGCTGATAAGCGAAAAGCCATATTCTCCCACTCTCCTATTCTTCAGCAAAGCTCAAGGTTTCATTCAGATTATCTTTTGGATTTAGGCACGCTGAACCATCTCAATAATAAAGACAAAAAGTATAAAACGCCCATGATGCGTATCGATGTTTTGGGGGGAGATTTTAATGCTTCTGCTGAAAACCTCGCAAGATTGGCTGTAATTGATTTTGGTAAAGATGAATCCTATCTTATTGATAAAAGAGGCGTATTTCTTGATAAAAACAACAAACCCATTCCTATGCATACTTATGCTTCGTTGGCACGAAAAGTGGTAGATGGGTGGATGCATAGCAAAGGGCATCGGCAAAACCTGATGGGCGATTACAACTTTTTGGGTTGTGGTGTGTCATCCATTGTAAAAATAACTGACGGTGTACCTGAGATATACTTTACACAAAATTTTGGCAAAAAATAAGCTTATGAAAAAGCTCCTACTTCTCTTTATTTTAACCTTCTCGCTTTTCGCGAAAGCACAGGACGTAAAGGTTCGTTTTTATGATGTTCGCACTTTGGACGATTATCAAAAAGTTTTACTTCAAACCATTCAGGATGAAAAAATGATGTTCATCGTGTTTTATCAGGATGGTGATGCCTTTTATCAAATGCAGAAAGACAACATTTTTGCCAATGCAGAATTAGCCGCAGCTTACGCCAAAACCAATCCTATGGCGGTTTCTATTACCAGCGAAATGGGTTCCAGACTAGCCGAGTCCATTGGTGTAGATAGCTTTCCGTCTTTTTATTATTTCAATAATGAAGAAGTGCTGCTTGTAGTAAAAGAAGGATATCAATCGGTTTCAAATCTTATTGAAGCTCTTAAAAAAGCACAAAGTATTAATACAAACTACAGCAAGCTTACTGATAAATATAGTGATGGAACCTTAACTCAAGCTGAGTGGCGCACACTTTTAGAAACCTATGCTCTCAACAATGATTTTGTGCAAACGCAAAGTTTGGCGTTGGAGTTTTTTAATAGCCAATCCAAAGCAGAACTACTAAAGCCGGAAAATGCGGAACTACTTGTAAAATATGGCATTGACCTGGAAAGCGCGTATCCAGAACTTATTATTAAAAACAAAGCAAGCCTTCCTTCCAGCTTTGATTACAAGGCTTTTTACAGCAGCACCTATGACTATAATTTTGACCGTGCTGAAGTAAATAACGACACTGTTTTACTCGAAAAAATAATAACCGTTTTGATTCCAAATCGTCCTAAGGATGAAGCCGATACCAAGGAGCTAGTATTTGAAACCAGAAAGGTATTTGCTTCAGAAACACGCCTTTTTAACGTTTGGCAAAAAGCGGCAATCGAACGAGCGTCTACCTTTGGTGATGATAGTACAAAAGCTGAGTTTATATTTGAAGAAGCTTTTGAAATTGCTGATAACTTTAACACAGAAGATGCTCAGCAAACTGCTCGTAAACTTGCCAAAGAATCGTACACCTTGCGCGAAGACTACCGCTACAAAATGCTTGAAGGCTACATGGCTTACTTGATGAAAGATTACGCGGAAGCCCTAGAACTGGTGAAATTGGCAGAAACGAAAACCGATAATGCCAATAATATTCGCAAAGCACAAAGCCTTCAAAAAATGATTACCAAGGAATTAGAGAAGGAAAACGATTCTGAGTAGTGTTTAACCTCTCAACTTCTATTTTAAAGTTTTGGCTTGGAGAGATTTGCATGGCAATGATTTGCTATTTCTCAAAAGTCCTATCCACCACTTGCCCCCGCTTGATTACCAAATTTATCTTTTGAGTATTCTCAATATTTTCCAAAGGATTGGCATCTAATAAAACCACATTGGCCAAATTACCTTCTTTGATAGTTCCAAAGTCAG
>JAUHWX010000290.1 GCA_030427285.1 Bacteroidia bacterium | reverse complement strand
CTTTTTTATTTTCCATAATTAGTTGGCAAATTTCTTTAGTCCTTGCTCAAAGATTTTCCCGAAGCGGAAAATGTCTTCAAAGTTATTGTACATAGGCACCGGAGCCATACGGATTACATCCGGCTCGCGCCAGTCGGAAATCACACCATTTTCCATCAGGTAATCAAAAACCTGACGACCAACACCCGGCACAATTACCGAAAGTTGAGCACCTCTTCTTTCCGGGTCTTTTGGGGTAATAATTTTCAATTCTACGCCTGTGCTTTCGCGAACCTGCTCTACCACAAATTGCAAATAGGCAGTTAGTTTTTTAGACTTTTCGCGCAAGCGCTGCATACCTGCCTGCTCAAAAAGCTCTAGGCTTGCCAAAAGTGGCACCATCGCAAAAACAGGAGCATTGCTCAGCTGCCAAGCTTCAGCTGTGGGAATAGGCTTAAAGGTTTCGGGCATTTTAAAACGCGTCTCCTTATCATGTCCCCACCAGCCTTCAAAGCGTGGTATTTCGGTTTGCCCGTGATGTTTTTCGTGAACAAAAATTCCGCTCACACCACCAGGACCACTATTCAAATATTTGTATCCACACCAAGCAGCAAAGTCAACATCCCAGTCATGTAGTTTGATTGGCATATTTCCGGCAGCGTGGGCCAAATCCCAACCTACTACCGCGCCAATTTCCTTTCCCTTGCGGGTGATGCGCTCCATGTCAAAAAACTGACCGGTGTAATAATTCATACCACCCAGCATCACCAAAGCAATTTCATCAGCATGCTTTTCCAAGGTTTCAATCACGCGATCATCCGTGATCAATTCCGTTACAGGATCAGGTTGAATTTCGATAAGATCATCTTCGGTAAGACCGTGAAAACGCAACTGGCTGCGCAGCGCATATTGGTCAGACGGAAAAGCCTTGCCTTCGCAAACTATCTTTTTCCTTTTCCCTTCCGGGCGAAAAAAGCTCACCATTAATAGGTGCAAGTTTGTGGTAAGACCATTCATCGCAACTACTTCACTAGGTTTTGCACCAACGATTGTCGCTAAGGGTTTGGTAAAAAATTCGTGATACTTAAGCCACGGCCTGCGGCTTTGGGTATGTCCTTCCACTCCAAATGTAGCCCAGTCATCCAGCTCTTCGCTGATGTACTCGCGTGCGTTTTTGGCCTGTAGGCCTAAAGAGTTTCCTGTAAAATATATGGCGTTTTCGCCCTTGTGCTGTGGAAATAAAAACTGAGCTCTGAAATTTTTCAATTCATCCTCCGCATCACATTTGAGCGCAAACTCTGCATTAAACTGATATTCCATGTATAAGGTGTTCAATAAATAAAAAACTGATGGCTTCTTCTCTCATCATTTTATCATCGGAAGAAAGTGTAGCTGCGAAGTAAAAAACTTTTGAGTTATCAATGGAGGGAATCCTGTAAAAAGAGATAAAAACGTTCAAGACCTGACAAGTTTTGAAAACATCAAAGCTTTTCCGAAGTTTGAAACTTTGGAAAAAGTACATACGTTAATAAAAGCCCTGAAAGGTTTTCGGACCCTGTCAGGGCTAAAACTCTCAAAACAACAAACTCCCCACCATCAAAAGCACCCCACAAAATATCGGCACACCTTCTATCCAAAAAGAAAAGTACAATTCACTGTGTTCACGGTGCGAATAACGCACCAGCCAATAACCGATTTCTAAGCCCACCAGAAGAGCCAGGGTATAAAACACCGGATCACCAAAAACGAAAAGCCTCACTAAAAGCCACACTTGATAGAGCAGAATAAAAAGCATGGACAGCTGCCTTGCCTGATCGCGCCCTATTACCTGCGGAATAGTTTTCATGTGAGTATCGTCATACGGTACATCTCGTATATCAAAAGGAATTACCAAAGCCAGAATCAGTAAAGTTCTCATCAAAAACTCCAAAACACTTTCCAGCGAAAGCGCATCATAAAGCACAGTGGGAACAATTACGGTAACGTAGCTCCAGGTGGCAGAAATCAAAAACATCTTTAGCCCCGGAGCCGTGCGCAGGGAGGTGAAACTACTAAAGGGATTTTTAAAACTCAGCGGGTAGGCAACTGAAACAATGCCCGGCAGAATCATCAACAAAACGAGCTCAACAGAAAATATTTCTATAAAAGCTAAACCAGTGAGAGCACCAAACACAATCATCAAAAGCAAAACTTCGCTTCTATGACCGGCTACCCAGGCTTTAAAAGAAAACTCATTTCGCAAGTCAAAACCCTTGATTTGCACAAAGCGCATGTAATTATAAGTAAAGGCTGTAGAGAAAATAACCATCAATATGAAGCTAAAGCTGATAGTGGAAAAAGATGACATGGTAAAGAAACAAAAGGCACCTACAGCAATTGCAACCCACAAATTGCTGTACACTAAATATTTAGCCATTTTACCCAAACGTAATATTGATTTAATTTATCCCTTTAGAATATCCTTTATACTATATGCGTACAATGGCCTTAATCCTTACTTTTGCCACTTCAAAAATCTAAAATATTATCATAGCTATGACAACAGACTCATTTGCCTACCGACACATTGGCCCCAGAGAGGAAGATGTAAAAGCAATGCTTACGGCTGTAGGAGTTGATTCTATAGAAGAGTTGATTAACCAAACCGTGCCAAAAGATATTCGCCTAAAAGGTGAATTAAACCTTTCGGATACCTTTGGTGAGTCTGAATATTTGTCTCGAATAAGAGACATAGCTCGAAAGAATAAGGTATTCAAAACCTATATCGGTTTGGGCTACCACCCTACTATTATGCCGGGTGTTATTCAGCGTAATATTTTAGAAAATCCAGGTTGGTACACGGCCTACACACCATACCAGGCAGAAATCGCTCAAGGAAGATTGGAAGCTTTATTGAACTTCCAAACCATGATTACTGACCTTACAGGTTTGCCAATCGCCAACGCTAGTTTGCTTGATGAATCTACCGCTGCTGCTGAGGCTATGGCTATGTTTTTTGCTGGTCGCTCACGCGCCAAGAAGAAAGCAGATGCCAATAAATTTTTCGTTTCAATTCATTGTTTACACCAAAACATCGACCTCCTCAAAACCAGAGCGGAACCTATAGGTATAGAGTTGGTGATTGGTGACCATAGAGATTTCACCCTAAGTGACGAATA
>JAUHWX010000289.1 GCA_030427285.1 Bacteroidia bacterium | reverse complement strand
GGTGATTGCAAACCGTGCCCATCAATTGGCCGGAAAGGTTATTGGTGAAGGTGAAAAAACCATCGCTCCTAATGATGATGTGAACAAATCTCAGTCGAGTAATGATACTTTTCCAACAGGGATGCACATTGCCTGCTACAAGATGGTGGTTGAGAAAACTATTCCAGGAGTAGAAAAATTAAGAGATACACTTCAAGAGAAAGCGGAGCAGTATAAAGATGTGGTGAAAATTGGCCGTACCCACTTGATGGACGCCACACCACTCACTGTTGGGCAAGAATTTTCGGGTTACGTTTCTCAGCTAAACCACGGACTTAAAGCACTAAGAAATACTTTGGATCACCTTGCTGAGTTGGCTTTGGGCGGTACTGCTGTAGGTACAGGTTTGAATACGCCTGCAGGTTATGATGTGTTGGTAGCTAAGAAGATTGCTGAGTTTACCGGCCTTCCATTTATTACTGCAGAAAATAAATTTGAAGCACTAGCTGCACACGATGCTATTGTGGAAACACATGGTGCATTGAAACAGTTAGCTGTGTCTCTAAACAAAATTGCTAATGACATTCGAATGATGGCTTCTGGTCCTCGCTCGGGAATTGGTGAGTTGATCATTCCTGCCAACGAACCAGGGTCCAGCATTATGCCAGGAAAAGTAAACCCTACCCAAGCTGAGGCTATAACTATGGTGTGTGCGCAGGTTATGGGTAACGATGTGGCGATTACTGTAGGTGGAACACAAGGGCATTATGAGCTTAATGTGTTTAAGCCAATGATGGCCTACAATCTTTTGCAAAGTGCTGAGCTAATTGGTGATGCTTGTGTGTCTTTCAATGACCATTGTGCGGTAGGTATTGAGCCGAATTACAAAACCATTGAGACATTGCTTAACAACAGCCTTATGTTGGTGACAGCATTAAACACCAAAATCGGTTATTACAAAGCTGCTGAAATTGCCAACACCGCTCATCAAAATGGAACTACTCTTAAGGAGGAAGCTATTAATTTAGGCTACGTTACTGCTGAGCAGTATGACGAGTGGGTACGTCCTGAAAATATGGTTGGGTCGCTTAAATAGACTTTTAGTCCATAGTCAACGGTCGATAGACAGTAGATTTAGATGTTAAATATTAGAACTACAAATGGTGAGTCAGAAGATTTGCTGTTTGTGGTTTTTTTTATTTAATATAAACTATTTCGGTGTTTAGAGTTCCTTGATAGCGTCCTCCATTAGATAGTTTAGCATTAAGGGAAATGTTATATTGATTATCGCAAATATGGCTTATGACGATGCTCCCTGAGTCTACTTCTGGATAACTATAATTTATTGTTCCTCCTTGCCCCGTTGGTCTGTAGTATGTAACTAAACTTGGTGAAAAGGAATTAATTTGAAATGGTTGAGTTTTGCTAAAAGTATAGGTGCCAACTGGAAGAGAGTCTGGGTTTGATGTATAGCATGGGATTGTGATTATGGGGACGCGGATGTTCATAGGAGTCTCAAAATTAGACGGATCTGAAGATAGTATCACTCGACTATCGATAAGGTTGACCAAATAAAGCAGGCCGGATGTGGAAGCATGGAAGAAACCATTTGTATTGGTCCCCATGTTTGTAACTACTACCGTAGGCTGTAATGAGAAGGTGGAATCACCTACAATTATTTTCCCTCCTATCGGCTGAGGACAAAGAACCGTGTCAGATACTTTTTCACAACTAAAAAAAATGCTGATTACGAGCGATAGAAAAACTGATTTGCGCATCCGAGGAGACTTTTTGATTTGAATTAAAGCTAATATAAGCATTTAACAAGGAGTGTTTTTCTCCGAGTTACTTGGTTAGAATCCGATGCGATGGGAAATTTTACTCTGCGAAACTCTGTGCACTCTGTGACTCCGCGATAAAGTAATCCTCAAATTTTACAATCTTCAAATCGCTCTTAGCTTCCTCTTCACTAAATTGCCCAAAATTGCAATTCATGCTAAGACATATATTCAAGCTCCTTTTTGTTTTAACCATCTTTTGGTCCTGTGATGATCACCCTCAGGTAGACCTTATTATTTACAATGGAAAAATCTACACGGTAGATTCTGGTTTTACTGTAGTTAATGCCATGGCAGTAAAAGATGGAAAAGTCTTTGAAACAGGAACTCTTGATCATATTCGTAGAACGTACAGAGCCCCAAAAAATATTGACTTAGAAGGCAAAGCGGTATATCCTGGTTTTAATGATGCGCATTCGCATTTTACGGGTTATGCAAATACGCTTCGCTGGGTAAATCTTGTTGGTGCAAAATCATACGATGAAGCCATAAAGCGATGCAAAGATTTTCAAAAGAAACATGGGCTCACTTTTGTAATTGGTCGTGGCTGGGATCAAAATGATTGGGGAATGGAAGGTTTTCCAGATAAAGCCAAACTGGATAAAATGTTTCCATTTCTGCCTGTCTATTTATATAGAATTGACGGCCATGCGGCTTTGGTAAATCAAGCCACACTCAATTTTGCAGGGATTGATACTTCAACCACCATAAATGGTGGAATTATTGAAAAAGATACTGATGGTCGGCTTACGGGAATATTGGTAGATAATGCCATGGGATTGGTAGGTCTGCCAAGTTTGCCAAATGATGATATGTTGGAAGCTTTGAAAGAGGCGGAGAAAAATATTTTTAAGGCGGGCCTTACCACAGTAACAGATGCTGGGCTTGAGCGTAGTCAAATTGAACTTATTGATAGTTTGCAACAAGCTGGGAAAATGAAACTTCGCGTTTACGCCATGGTTTCTGATAAGCCCTATTTGCAAGAGTATTATCTAAATCATGAACCTATTAAAACGGATCATCTCAACGTAAGTAGTTTCAAGTTTTATTTGGATGGAGCTTTGGGTTCACGTGGTGCACTTATGCTGAAACCGTATAGCGATGATTCTTCAAAGGGCGGTTTGCAGTTAAGTCCTTATAGTCACTATGTAGAGTCTGCCAAAAAGTTGAAAGAAAACGGTTGGCAAATGTGTGTACATGCCATTGGCGATTCTGCTAACAGACTGGTGCTAAATGTGTACGAAGAGGTTCTTGAAGGTAAAAAAGACCACCGCTGGAGGATAGAGCATGCTCAGATTGTGGCACCGGAAGATGTGACGCGGTTTGGC
>JAUHWX010000288.1 GCA_030427285.1 Bacteroidia bacterium | reverse complement strand
GCAATTTCTAAAGAAAGCTCAGCGTGCTGCAGGATATGAGCCGGTAATTACTCCACACATTGGGAGTAAAGAATTATATGTTACCAGTGGTCATTATGCCAAATATGGTAAGGATAGCTTCCAGCCGATTTCTACGCCAGTAGATGGTGAAGAGTATTTGCTAAAACCAATGAACTGCCCGCATCACTGTGAAATTTATAAAAGTGAGCCCCGCTCCTACCGCGATCTCCCAATCCGTTTTGCCGAATTTGGAACCGTATATCGCTATGAGCAAAGTGGTGAGCTTCACGGCTTGACACGTGTACGTGGCTTTACTCAGGATGATGCACATCTTTTCTGTACACCTGATCAGCTGAAAGATGAGTTTAAAAAAGTTATTGACCTTGTTCTTTATATTTTCAAAACACTTGATTTTAAAGAATATAAAGCGCAGGTTTCATTAAGAGATAAAGAAGATCGCAGCAAATATATCGGTAGCGATGAAAACTGGGAAAAAGCGGAAAATGCGATTAAAGAAGCTGTAGCTGAAAAAGAATTGCCATTTGTGGTAGAATATGGCGAAGCGGCCTTTTATGGTCCTAAGCTTGACTTTATGGTAAAGGATGCTTTGGGTCGCCAGTGGCAGCTGGGAACTATTCAGGTAGATTACAACCTTCCAGAAAGATTTGAGCTAGAATATAAAGGCTCTGATAACGAGACCCACCGCCCAGTGATGATACACCGCGCTCCATTTGGTAGTATGGAAAGATTTGTGGCTGTATTGCTTGAACACTGTGCCGGAAATTTCCCAGTATGGCTTACGCCAGATCAGGTTGCAATTTTGCCAATTAGTGAGAAATATATGGACTACGCTCAAAAAGTTTCGTATCTCCTTAAAAATAACGACCTTCGCACGCTCATTGACGAGCGGGCAGAAAAAACGGGACGAAAAATTCGCGATGCAGAAGTATCAAAAATCCCGTATATGCTTATCGTTGGTGAGAAAGAAGCAGAAACAAATACTGTATCTGTGCGCAAACATGGCGAAGGTGATATCGGAACCATGAGCATCGAAGAGTTTGCCAATATGGTAAACAAAGAGGTGAGCGATCAGATAGAAAATTTTGAATAATAATAAGTTTCATTAAAAAGTAGTAACACTGGCTAAGAGATTTAACAACAACAGAAACAGGGGGCCGATAAAAAGAGAAGACGCTCACCTGATTAACGAGAAAATCCGTTTTCCACAAGTTCGTGTGGTTGGCGATAATCCTGATGATAATGGGGTTTTCCCGATTGAGAAAGCAAGAGCAATGGCCAAAGATGCCGAAATGGATTTGGTACTTATTGCTGACAAAGCCGACCCTCCGGTAGTAAAGATTATAGACTATAAAAAGTTTCTTTACGACCAAAAGAAGAAGCAGAAAGAAATTGCTCAAAAAGCTCAAAAGACCGTTGTAAAAGAAATCAGGTTTGGCCCGAATACTGACGATCACGATTACGACTTCAAAAGGAAACATGCTGAAGGTTTCTTAAAAGAAGGTGCTAAGCTTAAGGCTTACGTTTTCTTTAAAGGACGTTCTATTGTTTTCAAAGATAAAGGTGAAATCTTATTGCTTCGCTTAGCTCAGGATCTTGAAGATCTTGGAAAAGTGGAGAGCATGCCCAAGCTGGAAGGTAAGCGCATGATAATGATGATTGCTCCTAAAAAGTAAAAAGTACATAGTATTAAGTATAAAGTACGAAGAATAGGAGCCATACTTGGTACTACCTACTTTGTACTAAATACTGCAAAGCAAAAAGTTGAAAACCCGAATATAAAAGCGAAAGAAGATGCCAAAAATGAAAACAAAAGCTAGTGCCAAGAAGCGTTTTAAGCTTACTGGTTCTGGAAAGATCAAGAGAAAGCACGCCTTTAAAAGTCACATTCTTACTAAGAAAACGACTAAGCAAAAGCGTAACCTTACCCAATCTGGATTAGTTGCCAAGGTGGATGAGGCTAGTATCAAAAAGCAACTTTGTATTTAACAAATTAGAGTTATTAATTAACCCTGTGTAAGTGCACCTAAGATTTCGATTAACCTCGGAGCGCCTTGCACAAAAAAATTAAAAATTATGCCAAGATCGGTAAACTCAGTAGCCTCAAGGGCTCGTAGAAAAAAAGTGATGAAACAGGCCAAAGGTTACTTTGGTCGTAGAAAAAACGTGTGGACAGTAGCCAAGAATGCCGTTGAAAAAGGGCTTCAATACAGCTACCGTGACCGTAAAAACAAAAAGAGAAATTTCCGCTCTCTTTGGATTCAGCGTATCAACGCTGGAGCTAGAGAAGAAGGAATGTCTTACTCTGCTTTTATGGGTAAAGTTAAATCCAGTGGAATTGAACTAAACAGAAAAGTTCTTGCAGACCTTGCAATGAATCACCCTGAAGCGTTCAAAGCTGTTGTGAATAAAGTAAAATAAGTATTTAACTTTTTTGGTTTTCAACTTCTTAAAGAAGCCTCGACAGAAATGTCGGGGCTTTTTTTTGCCCTTTCTTTTCTATCCATCAGCAACATTGGTTTGATGAAATAGTAAATTCCTCTATATATTTACAGGAGCATCAATACTCTATCTGCTAAGTCTCAAAACTTATGGTTTCAAGAAAAGGCACAATAAGCGCAAAAGAATTACAACAACAACTTCAGGCAAACCCTGAGTATCAAAAAATGATGCGCGAAAAAGAAATTCAAAATCAGCTTATAGCAGATGAATGTGCCAAGGATGAAGAGGAACTGGTAAAAGCCATAAACCAACAAGGCATACATATTGAATCTGTATGGGACTTGGTTAATAATGTTGAGCATCCTTTTCTTGAGAATAATTTTACCGGCCCCTACGAAAAAGTGTATCCAATCTTAATTGAACATTTGGACAAACCGCATCACAAAAGAATACGGGATGGAATTATCCGGGCCTTGTCTGAAAAAGGAGCAAAGGAATTAGCAAAAGATAAATTATTAGAGCATTTTAATACTGAACAAGATAGAAGCTTAAAGTGGGTACTTGCTAATGCCTTAAACATTGTACTGTCGAGAGGTGAAAGAAAAAAGCACCCTCAGATAGATTTGGTGCTAAAGAGGCTGGTATAGGCTCCACCCGATAACTTCTTCAATTCTCCTTCAAAGTTTGGCGTACCTTCGGCCACCT
>JAUHWX010000287.1 GCA_030427285.1 Bacteroidia bacterium | reverse complement strand
CTATGATCAGCTTAATCGTAAAAGCATTGTAGGCATTTATCCAATAGGCTATTTGTTCATTTTTATTCCAGCTTCTGTCAGGCGGGGTAGAGCTCAATGAATTCAAATATTCTTCAAAAATGTTTCTTTCACTGATAAAGCCTTTATAGTCCACGAAGCCCATATCGTTCACATACTTTTTAAGCAGGCTCGAAAACACTTCGTTTGAGGGTGGTGAAGAAATAATATCAGCTTTAGGGTTCATGGTGAATATCAGTGTAGTTTTATTTTAATGATAAAGAAATTTCATAAGCTTCTTAATTGTAGGGCTTATACCGGATGAAAATTTCTCCACCAGAGCCATCTTGTGCACTCTGGTCTGTACGGGGTAGGGATAAGTTTTGTTAAAAATTGCGCCTGCACCCAATCCTTGTTGGTTAGCCATGATTAACTCCTGAGCCATTTCTCCGGCACCCGGGGCAACTATGGTTCCTCCTAAAATTTTTCCGTTTCTCGGATTGAGCCAGTTCTTTTTTAAAAAGAGTATCAATTTTCCATAGCGGTAGTCTGAGGTTATTGCTCTGTCATCTGATTCAAAGCTGTGGTCAATTCTTTCGTAAGAAAGGCCACGGTCCTTTATTTCATCCTCACTTAAGCCGAAGGTGCAAACTTCAGGGTCGGTAAAGGTACACCAGCTAAAATGGTCAAGGTTAAATTTCTGCTTAAAGGGTGAGGGAGTGAAAAAGTTGGTGAGCAGAACGGTGGTGTGCAATTCAGCTCCATGGCTAAATAATACATTATCGGCAGCATCTCCGGCAAAAACAATATTCTTATTGTCCTTTGCCCTTAGCTTGTCGTCAATCTCTACTTTTTTGTCTTTGAGTTTTATTCCTGCTTTCTCAATGTCCAGCCCTTCGTGGCTCACGGTGCGGCCAATTCCTACGAGCACCGCATCACATGGAATAGTCTTTTCGTTTCCGGATTTGTCTCTTAGCAAGGCCATATTGGCTTCAGGAAAACTTACAAGCTCGTGCTCCAGAAAAAAATCGATACCGTCTTTTTCCAGTCGCTGTTTTACTATAGTAGAAACTTCGGGAAGCTCCTTGCTCATTATACGATTATGCTTTTCCAGCACACGAACTTTAGAGCCAAGCCTCGCAAAAGATTGTCCCATTTCCATACCTATAGGGCCACCACCAATTATCAACATGTTTTCGGGTAGCTCTTTCATGTGAAAGAGATTCTCATTGGTATAAATGTTAACCTTTTCCATCCCGTCCACATTTATCATCCTTGGGCGCGAACCAGTGGCTACCAAAATCTTTTTGGCACTAAACTTTTTGCCGTTTACTTCAATTTCTTTTCGTCCCGAAAACTTGGCGTAACCAATCTCTATATCCAGGTCTTCTTTCTCTCGGAGATATTCTAATGACTCATGGTCACGTATCATATCCTGACGGCCGTGAACATACTCCCAAACTTTTTGAAGGTCGGCTTTGCCCGATGCGTCTCCTAAACCATAACTGGCAGCTTCGCGTCCTTTGGCAAAAAGTTCAGCAACATGAATCAGTGCTTTGCTGGGAACACATCCGCTGTTTAAGCATTCGCCACCAATGTTGTTTCCATCCTTTTCTACCATTAGTACATCAAAACCAAAAGTTTTCATCCCCAAGGCTACGCCCAGGCCACCACTTCCGCTTCCGATTACTATAATGTCATATTTGCTTTTCATGTGGTTGGTCGATTTATTCTTTTGCAAGGTCTATTATGGTTCCGAGGGTGCCTTTCGAGTAAAGTTCCATTGGGCTGTCGTTTATCGTATTGCTCTCATTAGTAATGGTGAGCTTTGAGTAAAACTCATATTCTAGGTCTCTACCTTTAAAAATGAAGTTCCATGCAGCACCACCTAATTGATCTAAATCAATATTTACGGGTAATACCAAATCCACACTGTCTTCCTTTGGGATATTTACGTCACCCATTATAGCGCCATCAAAAACCATCTTATCGTTCCCAAGGTTGATTTCGTAGGATAGATCTTTAAAATCGTATGGGAATACATTAAAGTTTACAATAGTCAGGATGAAATCAATTGTTACATCTCCATTCTCAAGCTTCTTGTATTTCCAGTCTTTCAGCTTTGTGGCGGGTATCTTATAAAGTGGAGCTTCAAAACTTTGCTCGTAACTAAATTGGCGTTCTTTTAGTAGAGGAACATCTGCATAAAAATTACCTTTTACCGTGTATGTAGCATTCTCTACGCCTGATTTTTTTAAGCTATCAAGCACCCAGGTAAGTGAGTCATTATACATGGTTACAGGAAGCATAATAAAACTACTATCCCCACCTTTGAATTCTATTTTTTCGGGATAGGTGCTGCTAAACACCATTTGGTCAGCTATATAAAAATCATACGTAAAACTATCTACAGTGAATCCAAAAAGGGTAGGATTGTCAATCAGCATTTTCATATCCATGGTTATCACTTCCGGTTCAATTCTCTTAAACACGAAAGCGCTGTATTCCAGGCGAGGTATAAAAAAAGTGCCGTACTCTTCGTTTTGGGATTTTTGGTAGCGGTTCCAGCCATAAAAACCAAGGGCTAGGATTAGTAGGATTATTACAATCCAGATTGCTTTCTTTTTCATTATAATTTGTTTGGTGTACTGGTTGATAACTGATAATACGTACGAGGGTAGGCTTAAAAAGGATTGTCAATACATGTGTGGTTTTTTTAGGGTTTGGCAATAGCCTCATTAGGGGTAGCGTCTTCTTCCTGAATTTTCGTATCCAAAATTCTCTTTTTATAGATTTTCACCAATTCCGCCTGAGACTTGCCCATGTAGTAGTTCCACCAAATAATGAAAAAATTAAACTGTAAAGAAATTACACCGTTTTCCAGATATTTCCTGGCTGAGGTGGTCATGGATTTCTTCAAAACTTTGAATCGGGCTCCACACTTTTTTAACCGGATTACCATTTCCTGGTCTTCCAGCAAAATGTAGTCATTGCGGTAGCCTCCTGTTTTGTCAAATAGCTCCCGGGTTACAAATAACCCTTGGTCACCAAAACGGACAGCGTTTACATTAAAACGGGTAAACCAAGCATTAGCTCTTAAAAACCAATGGCTGCTGTCAAACTTTAATCGAAAGCACCCCGCATTGTGTCCGGATTTCACTGCTTCCAAA
>JAUHWX010000286.1 GCA_030427285.1 Bacteroidia bacterium | reverse complement strand
TTCCACAGCTTCGGCACCACTATTCATGGCTAGTACTTTGTCAAAACCAAAATACTCACTCATGTATTTTTCAAACTCGCCAAGGCGTGAATTGTAGAAAGCTCGACTGGTAAGCGTAATGCGCTCAGCTTGCGCCTTAAGTGCTCCTATAATTCTTGGATGACAATGTCCTTGATTGATAGCCGAATAGGCTGATAAAAAGTCATAGTATTTTTTTCCTTCCAAATCCCACACAAATACACCTTCACCTTTATCCAGCACCACAGGTAGTGGGTGGTAGTTGTGGGCTCCGTATTTGTTTTCCAACTCAATGGCATCTTTTGAGCTCAGCTTATCAGCTACTAAGTTCATAATCTGTCTATTTTTATATGATTAAAAAAAGAGCTACCTCTTTTAATTTGCGAAGCTCAAAATTAGGGTATTTTTGCCGCCTATGTCACAAAAACGCCCATTTTCCAGAAATCAGCGTGTGGAGCTGAAGATTGATGATATGGCCTTTGAAGGTAAAGGGATATCACGTGTAGAAACTGAAGACGGCAAATACATTGTATTTGTGCCCAATACTATTCCGGGGCAAGTGGTTTCAGTCAAAATTATAAAGGCCAAAAACTCTTATGCCGAAGCCAAATTGCTAAAGGTAATTACCCCCAGTCCGCTGGAAGTGGAAATGCCCTACCACCCCATTCCTGGTGCGCCCTACATTACCCTTCCGGTAGAAAAGCAGCATGAGTATAAAAAGAATACCACCATTGAACTTTTTAGGCGAATAGGGAAAATTGAAAATGCGGCTGACCTTTTGGATGAATTTATCTCTTCGCCTGACGATTTTCATTACCGCAACAAAATGGAATATTCCTTTTCGGCTGTAGGTTATGATAGAAATACAGATGAAGAGTTTGACGGTTTTACCCTAGGTTTTAAAAAGCGTGGACAATGGCTTTCTGTGGAGCAGCTCAAAAAAGACTCTGGACTTTTTGATCCACAAATAGAAAATGCGCTTCCAGCCATTTCTGACTATTTCACTTCGCGTGGATTTAGTGCCTGGCACGGATTGCAGCATACCGGCTTTTGTCGTTTCCTTACGGTAAAAAGGTCTTTCTCAGAAGATGGACTTTTGATCAATTTGGTGACAACCTCTAGCGAACTGGACAAATTTGACAAAGACGAGTTTGTGGCCTTTATGAAGGATATTCTTGGTGACAGACTGCTTGGCCTGGTACATACCCTAAATGATGACATTGGTGACCGACCGCTGACCACCGATGGCAAACAAACTGTGATTTACGGTAAAGGCACCATCACCGAAGAAATTTGTGGACTGAAATTTCGCATTAGCCTCGAAAGCTTTTTCCAGACCAACCCCGCCAGTGCTGAGCGTTTGTACCAAAAAGCTTTGAACTATGTTTTTGAAACCGAGCCCGGAAGCCGCCCTGTGGTGATGGATCTTTTCTCAGGAACAGGAACCATAACACAACTATTGGCGCAGCGCAGTAACGACAAAGAAATAATAGGTGTAGAGCTAGTGTCACAAGCGGTAGCTGATGCTAAGAAAACTGCCAAAGCCAATGGTTTTGACAACCTAAAATTCTTTGCCGCTGATGTGGGCAAATTTCTTTTGGAACACCCCGAGTACACCGACAAGATTGACACCATAGTAATGGATCCGCCTCGTGCTGGTATTGCACCAAAAACTTTGCGCAAGGTGATACGCCTTAATGCAAACCGCATGGTGTACGTTTCTTGCAATCCCGCTACCCAGGCCCGCGATATGGTAACGCTTGCCGAAGCGGGTTATAAACTGAAAAAATACGCATTGGTGGATCAGTTTCCGCATACCGCGCATATTGAGAGTGTTGCGTTGTTTGAGAGGTAAATAAGCATATTTGAAGAACTGGATAATACATAGAAGACCAAACCAGATAGCGCTATTACTGGTATCTCCCCTTATTTTGTCCTTATGCTTACTCCTTATCATTGGCAGCAAAAACCCAATGGTATTGCTTTACTTTCTGTGGAGCACAGTGTTGATTCAGTTTTGTGTTTACCTATTGTATACTCATTCCCTTGGTATTCTTTTAATTGGAGCTAATACGGAACAACGGATCATCACAAAGAAGAAGCTTAATACTTTGGGAGCTCTCACAGTCTGTTTGATGATTGCTGCATGTGTTTCCATTGTCAGGGAAATGCCTTTAGGTTTTGTACTCTTCCTACTTGCAGGCATCATTGAGCTTACTCGTTTTCACTACTTAAGCAAGCTTCTCATGCACTCTGAAAGACAAGCCTGGAATATCTGGACCTATCTTTCCACACTATGGATTTTTCTAAATCCTTTAGTTGGAATTTGGCCTCTTCATAAAAGGATTTCTAGTATTTTGGGCATTGACTAAGAAGATTACTCCGACATGTAGCGCCCTCAGTTGCTACACTTGGTATTAAAAACATGATTATAAATGAAAATTGGAAAGAAATTTAATGAGCTGAGCAAGAGTGAGTATTTCCACTACATTGACAATCATAAGAAATACACTGACTTTAATACGCTTGGCTTATATCGTTCTATCGGTGAAAATGAAAAGCTGAGTTTAGATGATAAAATTGAGATTCGAGATTATACCAACCAATTTTTTGAAAAGACCTTTAACTTCTTTCAACTAAAAGATCCGGAAACCTACTTCGCTGTAACCACGTTGGGACAGGAATTAACTAACGCTGATGAAAGGGCTATCTGGGATACTATTCGTGCTAATCAACAAAAGATTCTATCCGATAAGAAAATCAAACACCGAAACTTTGGAACTTACTCTAAGCATGACTGTGGTTATGATGACTGCTTCATGAATGGTGTGATGGTGAAACAAGATTCTCTTCTTGGCTATGGCCATTTGTATTTTCAGTCTGACAAGAATAAGTATGCAGCTCAGGATAAATCAGAAAGGGTAAAAAAGGATCGTAAGCAGAAGCATCGAATCATATTAGAGGATTTAGAAAACGAATAACTCCCTTGTTCTAACCCACAACTTGTCAGTCAGTGATTAATTAAAAAAACTTAACTCGAAAATGGTATACATACTTTGGATTGGATTTGCAGTGGGTGTTGGTCTACTAGGTCAGAAAAGAAAAATAGGATTCGGGTGGGCCTTCTTCTGGGCTATCATTGTTTCTCCTCTAA
>JAUHWX010000285.1 GCA_030427285.1 Bacteroidia bacterium | reverse complement strand
GTTCTAAAGAATTGTGGTTGGTGTGGGCCATTGGCAATTCACCCAATTATCTGAAAGGTGCATTTCATCAATATGTACACATGATAGAAATGAGTGCCAATGGAGGTTTACTGGAAGAATACCGGTATATCAATAAGCTAAACGAGTTGGCTACAGCCGATGAAAAAATAAAGCTGTTTGTAATCAAATCTCAAATTCCACTGCCGCTGGATCCTGACTTTTTCTTTAATAAAATAAATGCCCGCGAACTGGTAAACATGGGTTACGCTCAGGCTAAAGGTTATCTACAGAGTTATAAGCCTGAAGGTAAATTATTGGACGAAACAGCCAGTGCATCAGAAGAGCCTGATTTTCTTCTGACATTTAGATGCGAATATTCCGGCAAGTTGGCTTTGAACTCTAAGCAAACTCCGGTTCAATTTTTTACCTATAAGCGCTTTGCCCGGTTTCCCGCTAAGCAGGTATGTGAAGTTTATTCAAGTATAAAAATTGGAAAAGAGGAGCTGGAAATCCCAACCTACAACCATGAAATAATTGGTGGAAATCAAGAGTGGAAAGAGATTTCAAAGTTTGTACTCGATAGAAAAGAAATGACTTTGACAACTGTCCAAAAACTATCTAGCCCAATAGAAATAGCGATGGGCTTAGGCTTTAAGCAAATTGAAATAAAAGCACAAGCCGAAGACGGCAGCACAATGATAGAAGGCAAGCTGTACCAAAGTATGGGAAGCCGATTAAAATCTTTGTACTCCACCAACCTTTCCACCATAACTGATAAACGAACCGGACTGAGAGCAAAACTCAAAATGTTTAAAGCTTTCATCAACCATGTTAAAACCAAAACCTCCTGAATTATGAAAAAACTATCACGCCCCATTACAGATTTAAAAAACAGCTATGATGTACTCGTTATAGGCTCTGGTTACGGGGGGAGCATTGCGGCATCTCGCATGAGCCGCATTGGAAAATCGGTTTGTCTTTTAGAAAAAGGTAAAGAGTTTTTACCTGGAGATTTCCCTAGTAAGCTCACAGAAGCTTCTGGAGAAATGAATTTTAACATGGGTAAAAAGTCAGATGATAATAATGGGCTTTATGATTTTACCATGGGCGATGGCATCAGTGTTTTCAAAGGTTGTGGGTTGGGAGGAACCTCTTTGGTAAATGCCAATGTTTCGATAAAGCCCGAGCCTCGGGTAATGGAAGACAATGCATGGCCCGCTGAAATAAGAAACAATATTTCTTCTTTTCATGAAGGTGTAGAGCGCGCCTGGGAAATGCTAAAACCCAACCAATATCCTGAAGGTAAAAACGGTTATCCCATTTTGGCCAAAACCGAGGCCATGAGAAAATCAGCGGATTATATGTCCGAGGAATTTCGACTGCTTGACATCAATGTAAACTTTGAAAACAAAGAGGAAAATCATGTAGGGATAAAGCAAGGTAAATGCAACAATTGTGGAGATTGTGTAACAGGCTGCAACGTAGGCGCCAAAAATACCACAGCCATGAATTACCTCCCAGATGCTTACAATCATGGTACAGAAATATTTACCAATATTGATGTTCGTCATATTGAAAAAAGCAATGGCCGCTGGAAGGTGTTTTTTAATGTATTGAATACAGGAAGGGAAAAATTTGACGCACCTGAACTATTTGTATTTGCTGATAATGTAATCGTAAGTGCCGGCTCTTTAGGCTCCACCGAAATATTGCTTCGCTCCAAGGCAAAAGGGCTAAGCACCTCAGGTATGTTGGGGCAAAATATGACGGGAAATGGCGATGTATTGGCCTTTGGGTATAATAATGACCAGCCAATAAATGGTATAGGAATGGGCGATAATGAAATAAAGGATATCGCAAACGTAGGCCCCTGCATAACCAGTGTAATTGACATGCGAAACCGTGATAACCTTGCCGATGGAATGACGCTGGAAGAAGGCACTGTACCTGCCCCTATTCGCGCCATTATGGCCACTACACTTGTTACGGTTTCCCGCCTTTTCGGGAATGATACCGATAGAGGATTTAAAGATTTTTGGCGTGAAAAGTGGCGCGAAATCACCAGCCTATTTAAAGGGCCATTTCACGGTGCAGTAAATCACACCCAAATTTATTTGGTGATGACGCATGATGACTCAAAAGGTAAAATGAGCCTGAAAGATGATCGATTAAAAATAGACTGGCCAGGTGTGGGCAAGCAAGAAATATTTAAAAAAGTAGATGGCGAACTAACTGCGGCCGCCTCGGCCCTTGGTGGGAATAAAGTTCCAAACCCAACGTGGAATAAAATGATGGATTTTGACCTGGTCACCGTGCATCCACTGGGCGGCTGCGGTATGGCCAACGATGCCAATACAGGAGTAACAGATCATAAAGGCCAGGTTTTTTCGGGAAGCACTGGAACGGATTTACACCCCGGACTTTATGTGATGGATGGAGCGGTGATTCCAAAATCTGTTGGTACCAATCCTCTCCTCACCATTAGCGGTTTAGCTGAGCGCAGCTGCAAACTAATTGCAGAAAGTATGGATGCTTCTATTAATTATAGCTTTGAAAATGCTCCCCGAAAAGAAGGTCAAAACAATGTTACTAAAGGTGTGCAGTTTACTGAAACCATGCGCGGCTATTTTTCGCTTGACGAAAAAGAAAATTACCAGCGTGGCCATGATAAAGGAAAAGCCGCAAAATCACCTTTTGAATTTACCCTTACCATACACTCAGAAGATGTGGACACTTTTGTGCAAAACAAAGACCACCAGGCCGGACTGATGGGAAGCATGGTAGCTCCTGCCCTTTCGGACAAACCACTTTCTGCACTCAATGGAACCTTCAATCTTTTTGTAGAAGACAAAGCAAATCCTGACACCAAAAAGATGCTATACAGCAGCGTATTGACGGACGTAAATGGTGAGCACTATTATTTTGAAGGATTTAAGCAGGTGCAAAACGACAAGGGATTTGATGTGTGGGCAGACACCACTACCCTGTTTATCACTTTACGTAAAGGTGATTCTAAAGAAGGTGAGGTGATTGGGAAGGGAATGCTGAAAATTTTGATCAAAGATTTTATGACGCAACTTACCACCATGAAAGCTGTGAATACCAAAGGTGCCAGTGAGAGTATTTCTTCTGTCGCGGCATTCGGTAAGTTCTTTTCAGGAAATGTGTTTGAC
>JAUHWX010000284.1 GCA_030427285.1 Bacteroidia bacterium | reverse complement strand
GCAAAGTTCCTGTGCCTTTGTGTACAAAAATCATTTCGTCAGCATCGGCATTTTTGTAGAAATACTCGGTTTGCGATTTGCGCGGAGCGGCTAAAGAGATGTGGCAATCATTATTTACCAAAATAGCAACACGCGACTCAAGGTAATCATCTACAGGCTTCACATTCCAGCCTTGTAGCATGCGGCTGGTAATGTTTTTGCTCACCACTACTTTGGGCGAAACGTCTTTTTGACCAATGATTTTCTTGACCTGCGTAGGGCGGTGAACATGGTACAAAAGTGAAGACATACCGTCAAAACCTACTGTTCCGAATAGCTCTTCGTAATAAAGGCCACCATCGGGTTTTTTGAAAATAGTATGTCGCTTATGCGGGATATTTCCCTGTTTATGATAAAAGGGCATATTTATTCTAATTTATGATGCCCCAAATTTAACAATTCTAAAACCCATGAGTAAATGATAATCATCAGGGTTTTGAAGAGAATGAAAAAGTCCTGCACAATAAACCTTCAAGTCTAGAAAACTTAAAAAGTTATTGCAAAAAAAGAACCGCTCCAAAACTAATTCGAAGCGGTTCGTATTCCCATTTTTCTACAATCAATCTACTATTTCGTAATCTTATGTGTTTCACCAGATTTAGTTTCCACCAAAAGGTAAACCCCTTTGGCAAAGCCTTCAGTAGGGATAGAAAGCTTTGAGCCAGAGTCTACGTCAAATTTTGTCATAAGCTGGCCAGTGGTAGTATACAGTTCAAAACTTAGGTTTTTATCCTCATCATTAGTAATGGCCCATTCTGCGGAAGCGGCATCAAAACTAAGCTGGTAGTGGCTATTTGCTTTGTAAGCATTGAGGCCAACGGTACGCACGGGTTGATTGTTGTAGTTGTTTCCTAGGTTTTCCAGTAGCTCATTTATCTTACCATAACCATGGTCAGCATTAGCATTGCGAGCCCATACGTATGCTGTTGCCAATGTAAATTCTTCACCTTGGCTTAGATTAAATGGCCCGGCACTAGCGAGCGATTTTACATCATTGCCGCTATTGGGAGAAGCAAACCAATTGGTGGTACTGCTGGGTAAAGAATTTCCAGTGGTATCATAAGTATCACCAGGATAGGAGAACAGTGTAATAGGCCCCATGTTACTTGTTACATAGCCATCACCATTGTTATTATCTAAAAAGCCAGAAGGATTTTCAATGATTAAATCATTTCCATTTTTCCACTTGCTTTGCAGGTATTGGTGATAGTCCAGAGGAGTGTCTGGGTTACCTTGATTACCAGGAATATTGTAATAATGCATGGAGCCACTTAAAAGTATTTGCTCGCGAACACCTGTTGCCAGTTTCTCACACCATCTATACAACCATCTTTGTCATTATCCTTACCATCACCAAAGGGTGCTGGTGGGCCTTGTAACATACGCATACCGCATGTTGTTAAGTTTAAACCAAATCCCCCTGGGCCTTCATCAACGCTGTCAGCATTGTAGGCAAAAACACTATTTGCCCAAATATTGGTGCCATTCAAATCATCTCTCGAATTGCCCAAGTCAAAGTCAGCAAAAATACCCACATAAGCACCTGAGTAGGATCTATTAGAACGATTGATCATGCGGTATTCACGAAACAGAACACTGTCTTCAATACCACCGGTCCTGTAAGCGTAGAGCATTGAATGTACTTCTACACCAAGACCAACTCCGGCAGGGGTAGTTCTGCCGTTGGCGTCATTGAAAATAGTGAAGATAGCTTCATCACCGTTTATTTTTGGATAATCACCATCAGCGGGTACATAATGCCCATCATTATTCACATCCACAAAGGGGGCTAAATAGTAAGCTTCACCCATGGTGGTATCACCATGTGCAGGCCAATTAGCAATTTCTTGAGGAATGCCCTGTGTGTTTCCGTTTTTGAAATCTGTGAGCGTTTGGAGATTTATCCGATATACCTTGTCCCATCTGGTGGTGGCATTTGGGTCATTTGAAACCGGGCCAGGTACAAAGTCTAATCCATCCTGGCGATAGGTTTGAGCAGATTGATGTAGCGTATTAGTGGATGTATCATAGCTGGCCAACCAAAGGCCATCAGCGTATAACAAGGTATTGTATGTAGTGTCATGCCAGGTTTGCATTTCTTCAATGCCACCGTCCGAATATACACGGGCCTTTAGGGTGTTTATTTCTATAGAATCTACCGCTAATTGGGAGTAAGAAACCGCGGAAGAAAATATTCCGCAAATGGTGAGAAGTGTAGCTATTTTTTTCATGTTAATTCGGGGGTTGTTTGTATCGTTATGGACGCATAACGTTTCAATCCGTTGCATGAAAAGACCTACATATTCTAAAAATATTATGCTTCTCTTTTGAGATTCACCTTTTTATGGCTGTGAAATATCTTCTTTTGCTTTTTGCCTTGGCGTAATTTTTTTTGCTCTTCCTCTGGCAAATGAATTATTTCCTGACACTTTGGAGTACAAGTGCCTTCGTGCTTTTCGGCACATTCATCACACTGTATAAATAGGAGGTTACACTCCTTATTGGCACAGTTTACGTGCTTATCGCAAGGCTTTCCGCATTGGTGGCAGTGCGAAACAATATCTTCAGAAATACCTTCACCTAGTCTGTCGTCAAACACAAAGTTTTTTCCGCGAAATCGGTTGGGGAGCTCTTTGGTTTTTATTTGGCGGGCGTAGTCAATGATACCACCGTGTAATTGATTCACATCTTGAAAACCATGGTGTTTAAGATAAGCGCTGGTTTTTTCGCAACGTATACCTCCCGTGCAATACAGAAGCACTTTTTTGTCTTCTTTGCCTTTAAGTAGGTTCAGCACTTCAGGAAGTTCATCTCTAAAGGTTTCAGCTTCTGGTAGCAAGGCATTTTCAAAATGACCAATCTCACTTTCGTAGTGATTGCGAATATCCACCACTACGGTTTCCTCATTGTCCAAAGCTTCATTCCACTCTTCTGCATTTAGGTGTCGGCCTACATTGGTCACATCCCAGTCGTTTTCATCAAGGCCATCGGCCACTATCTTTTCGCGAACCTTTACGGTAAGCTTAAGGAATGATTTGCCATCATCTTCTACCGCAATTTTGAAGGGGACGTCTTTAAATTCTGGATGAGAATAAACCTTTTCTACAAAGGCATCCCAGTTGTGTTCGGGTACATTCATTTGGG
>JAUHWX010000060.1 GCA_030427285.1 Bacteroidia bacterium | reverse complement strand
TTTATAAAATTATGTACAGAAATTAATAATAATAAAATCAATTAGAATAATAATTAGTATAATAAATTTAAAAGTAAATTAAAAAAATAATTGAAGTAAATATTGAAAATATTGAATGAAAATAAAAGCATACATCTGTATGAAAAATAGCCAGTGGATTTCATCCAAAATATTGTTTAACCTTGCTATGTATTATCAACTTATTGATAAATCGCGGTTCTCCACCGTGCAAACCAACTAAAAAACCGATCTGGAAATAAACATACATGGCAAAGAAAAGCGCTAAAGCAACCGAAGAACCCCTTGAAAAACAACTCTGGAAATCAGCGGATAAACTACGAAAGAACATTGATGCTGCTGAATACAAGCACGTGGTTCTTGGTCTGATTTTCCTCAAATACATCTCCGATGCTTTTGAAGAATTATACGATAAACTAAAAGCCGGTGAGGCTGAGTATGCAGGTGCTGACCCGGAAGATAAAGACGAATACAAGGCAGAGAATGTCTTCTTTGTACCTGAAAAATCTCGTTGGTCACACTTATTGTCCCAAGCCAAACAGCCTACCATTGGCAAATCTGTGGATGAGGCCATGGATGCCATAGAAAAGGAAAACCCATCCTTGAAAGGCGTTTTACCCAAGGTATATGCTCGACAAAACCTTGACCCTACAAGCCTCGGAGAACTAATTGACCTTATAGGAAATATTGCACTTGGTGATGCAAAATCCCGTTCTGCCGATGTTTTAGGGCACGTGTTTGAATATTTCCTTGGTGAGTTTGCCCTGGCTGAAGGTAAAAAAGGCGGACAGTTTTACACTCCAAGAAGTGTAGTAGAGTTGTTGGTTGAAATGTTAGAACCTTATAAAGGCCGTGTTTTCGACCCTTGCTGTGGTTCTGGCGGTATGTTTGTTCAATCTGAAAAGTTTGTGGAAGATCACCGAGGAAAGATCAATGATATTTCCATCTACGGACAGGAAAGCAACCAAACCACATGGCGATTGGCAAAAATGAACCTTGCTATCCGTGGAATAGATAGCTCGCAGGTAAAGTGGAACAACGAAGGCTCCTTTTTGAATGATGCTCACAAAGACCTAAAAGCCGATTACATTATCGCCAACCCACCCTTTAATGTGAGTGATTGGAGCGGTGATTTATTGCGAACAGATGGCCGCTGGACACATGGAACACCGCCAACCGGAAACGCTAACTATGCCTGGATACAGCACTTTTTATATCATTTAGCACCAAACGGACAAGCTGGTTTTGTACTGGCTAAAGGAGCTCTAACCTCCAAAAGTGGCGGAGAAGGTGAAATTAGAACGGCTCTGATTGAGGCCGATTTGATAGACTGTATTGTAAACTTACCCGCTAAGCTGTTTCTGAACACTCAAATACCGGCCTCTCTTTGGTTTATGAGCCGCAACCGCAGCAATGGAAAGTATAGAAACCGCAAAGGTGAAATACTCTTTATTGATGCGAGAAACTTAGGGTACTTGATCAATCGCAGAACCAAGGTTTTATCTGATGGCTCTGAAAACCCCGATGATAACGATATTAAACTGATAGCCGATACCTACCACAATTGGCGAAACCCTGATGGTAATTATGAGGATGTAAAAGGCTTCTGTGCCTCTGCTTCTAAAGAACGTGTGGCTGAATTAGATTATGTACTTACTCCTGGCCGCTATGTAGGATTAGCTAACGAAGAAGATGATTTTGATTTTGTTAAGCGCTTTACCAGCCTGAAAGCTGAGTTTGAAGCCCAGCTAAAAGAAGAAGCCAAACTCAACGAACGTATTGCTGCTAACCTTCAAAAGGTGAAAATTGATGAGTGAGTGGAGAGAAATAGAGCTTGGCGAAATTTCAAAAAGGACTACTTCTGGTGGTACGCCGTCAACAAAAATTAGCGAATACTATGATGGAGAGATTCCTTGGTTGAACACAAAAGAGATTTCATTTAACAGAATCAGAAGTACTGAGAAAACAATTTCAGAAAGTGGACTTGAAAATTCTTCTGCAAAATGGATTGATAAGAACTCTGTTATTGTAGCAATGTATGGAGCAACGGCGGCCAAGGTTGCTATTAACAAGATACCACTTACAACTAATCAAGCTTGCTGCAACTTAATTATAAATGAAGAACTCGCAGATTACAATTTTGTGTTTTACGCAGTTTGGAATAATTACGATGAGTTAGAAAATATTGCAGTTGGTGCGGCACAACAAAACTTAAGCGTAGGAGTAATCTCTAAATTCACAATTCTGCTTCCCCCACTTGAAGAACAAAAATCAATCGCATCTGCCCTTTCCAGCTTAGACGACAAAATAGACTTGCTGCACCGCCAAAACAAAACCTTGGAGCAAATGGCAGAGACACTGTTTCGGCAGTGGTTTGTTGAGGAGGCGGATGAGAGCTGGGAAGTTGTACAGTTACAAGATGTTGCCGAAATTAAAAATGGTTTTGCTTTTAGTAGTAAGTCATATGTTGATTTTTCACCCGAGCATTTAGAAGTCTTAAAAATGGGACATATCGAAAAAGGAGGTGGATTGCGAACTGACCCAAAAAGAGATTATGCACCAAGGGAAGAACGACTTGAACGATATATTCTAGACAAAGGGGACATTATAATGGCAATGACTGACATGAAAGACAATGTTGTCATTTTAGGTGTACCAGCCATGATTGATGAAAGTGACAGGTACGTACTTAATCAACGCGTAGCAAGAATCTACTTAAAAAATAGAAATGACCTACTAAATGAGTACCTGCTTTATGTCCAGCTTAAAGACCCTGATTTTATTGCTGAATTACAAAGCAAAGCTAACAGTGGTGTTCAAGTCAATTTGTCGACAGCATCAATAAAGGAAAGTGAGATACTTATACCACCAATGGAATTGCAACTTGAAAAGGGCAATTCGATAACGGACTTGTATTTAAAGAAAGAATGCAACGACAAACAAATAAAAAACCTAACCAAACTCAGAGATACTTTGCTTCCTAAACTGATGAGTGGTGAGGTGAAAGTTGCAAATTAGACTAATAAACCAAACCATGCCTGACAATCATCCTTATAATGCAAGTCTACGCATTCAGCACATAGGGCCACACGAAAATGCAAACCTTCAAATATCTATGGGAGAAAAAGGCCCATTTAAGGTTGGAATATTTGCAACGAACGGTAGTGGCAAAACAACCTTAAGCAAGCAATTTAGACTTCAAAGGCTTCAGAATGACCTAAAGGATGGTGAGGCCCTGCGAGATGCAGCAACGTTTTTATCAATCGGGCAAGGGTCAGGGCTTTTCAGGTTTAAGTTCGACAAGCAGGGTTCAACTGTTAATGAACAATACGAAGTTAAATACAAGGCTGGCGAGCCCCCACGCATTCACAATAAAACAGATTTTATTTTTCATGTCTTCAACAGCGATTATGTAAGGGAGACTATCGAACCGAATAATTTTGGCCCGGATGACACAATATCGGGCTACATTATTGGCAAGGAAGCGGTTGACGTTTCAAAGGAAAAAAAAGATTTAGCTTCTTATAAAGACCGACATGAGCATATTAAAGATGCTATAGATAATCAAGTAAGCACAGCAATACAAGAGCTGGACAAGCTAGCTATTCGCTCAAATACCAAAGAATATAAAAACCTAAATTTTGAAAATCTTCTTGAAAACTCCAATATCCTCGAAGAACTTGAGACGTTTGAAGCACTTAAGTCCAAATTAAAAAAACTTGAAAGCATTCCTGAAGATTTAACTGATGTTTCAGAAGTCAAGGAATTCAACCAAGATTTTGAATTTGCTAAAACTGTATCCTCAGATCTAAATGAAATTGTTTCAGTATCCAGCATATCTGAGGCCTTCAAAGAAAAAATTCAAAATAAGGAAGAGTTTATTAAAGCTGGGCTTATTTCATTAGAAGGAGATTCAGAAGTTATATGTCCTTTTTGTGAACAAGATTTGCTCGAACAGCAGTTACAACTTATTGATCGGTACAAAGAGTATTTTGAAGACACTGAAACAAAATTCAAACAGAAGCTAAAACGTAAGAAAAATAACTTTGAAAGCTTACTTACTTCGCTTCAACAGAAACAACAGGAATTCCTAAAGGCAGGAAAACAATGGGAGAAGATTAGAAACTACTTTCCCACACATTCGACAGAAACTTTCCCTGAATTAAAAGATCCTGAAACAGCAATAGACTGGGAAAGGCTGTACCAAATAATTGAGGCCAAACGCAAATCCCCATCTGAGCCGGTTGATGAAAGTACCATGTCCCATGTTCAAAATTTGATAAGAGAATTAAATCAATATATCAGTACTGAACTCTCAACCTCAATATATGAAGCAAATGATTTAATTAGAAAGGTAAACTTAACCAAGACGAATTCCAGTAATGAAATTCTCTCGTTAAAACGTAGGCTTTGCAATGCCAGGTTTATACTTCTTCAAAAGAAAACTGAAAGTGATTTTACCACTCTAAAGAATTTAAATACCTCAATAAAAGCGACTATCGATGCTATTGATAGAGCAGAGAGTAAAACTAAACACGCCAAGAAGGCTAAGATATCTGAAGAATTTAGAAATCTTATCCGTTACGTTTTTCATGATAAGTACATATTCAATGAAGAAGAAAATTGCTTAGAATTCAAAAGCCAATCACTTAGGGAATCTGCCCAGGACATACTGAGTGATGGAGAAAAAAGCATTATTGCTTTCTGCTATTATCTTGCAGAGGTTCATAGAGTGGTAAATAAAACCTCCGACTACGACAAACTCTTCTTCATTATTGATGACCCTGTATCAAGCATGGACTTTCATTTCACCTATTCTATTTCCACCTTATTGGGAGAATTAGAATCTCGCTATGATGACATGTCCTCTAAAGAAAATTTGAGATTACTGCTACTTACTCATAATATTGAATTTATGAGTGTTGTTTTGAGAAATAATGTACTCACACGTGGCGGCTATGTTCTTACGCCTGGAGCTATCAACAAGTTAAACAAAGAACTTATTATGCCTTATCAGGAGCATCTTATGGATGTCTATAGGGTGGCTGAAAAAGGCATTGCGCCTAATCATACTACCCCCAACTCCATGCGGCATATTATTGAAACAATTAATAAGTTCGAATGTCCTGGCAATAACTACAACCTCAAGGAGTTCATAAATGACAATGAGGAACTTAAAAGTTGTAGTGGTATACACATCTTAGTTCAAGATGGTTCTCATGGCTACATACGTGATCAAAGTGCAATGACACCTGATCTTATAAAAAAAGGATGTGAATCGATTATTAAATTCATTTCAGGTCGTTATGAGCGACAGATAACAAATATTAAGAACTCTGTGAAAAACTTATAACCCCTTAGCTGAGTGCATTATGAGTAGAATAACTGAAAACACTATTGAAGATTTTTCTATCCAGTTGTTGGAAGGCTTGGGGTATAGCTATATCTATGCTCCTAATATTAGTCCTGATAGCGACAATCCTGAACGCCCGAGCTATGAAGAAGTGCTTCTTAGCGAGCGAATGGCTAATGCAGTAAGACGCATTAACCCAAGTGTTTCAGCCGATAGCCAAGCGGAAGCCCTTAAGGAAGTGCAGCGTATTAACTCACCCGAATTATTGGCTAACAATGAAACCTTCCACCGGATGCTTACCGAGGGGATTAAGGTTTCCCACCAAAAAGACGGCAACGAGCGTGGTGATTTAGTTTGGCTCATTGATTTTAATAATCCTGATAACAACGATTTTGTAGTAGCCAATCAGTTCACGGTGGTGGAAAACGGGGTTAACAAGCGCCCTGATGTTATTCTCTTTGTTAATGGCATTCCATTGGTGGTCATTGAACTAAAAAATGCCGCTGATGAAAAGGCCACTGTAAAGTCTGCCTTCAATCAAATTCAAACATACAAATCTGTAATTCCCGGGCTTTTCACCTACAACGCTTTCAGCATTATTTCTGATGGACTGGAAGCCAAAGCCGGTTCTTTGTCTTCAGGACTTAGCCGTTTTATGGCCTGGAAATCTGCGGATGGAAAAGATGAGGCCTCAAACTTGGTTAGCCAGTTGGAGACCCTAATCAATGGTATGCTGAATAAGAAAACCTTGCTCGATCTTATTCGTCATTTCATTGTCTTTGAAAAATCAAAGAAGGAAGACCCCAAAACCAAAGTTACAACCATATCAACTGTTAAGAAGCTTGCTGCCTATCACCAATATTATGCAGTTAACCGCGCTATTGAATCAGCCATTCGAGCTACTGGTTTTTCTTCAAAGATTACCAAACCCAACCATATTGTTGAAGAATCTCCTGAAAGTTATGGTGTAGTTGGAGTAAAATCTCAGCCTGTGGGCGACCGTAAAGGTGGTGTTGTATGGCATACCCAAGGAAGTGGTAAATCGCTCTCTATGGTGTTCTTTACCGGAAAGCTGGTTTTGGCCTTAGACAACCCGACTGTATTAGTTATCACAGATAGAAATGATCTGGATGACCAGCTTTTTGACACTTTCGCTTCTTCTACTCAGCTCTTGCGCCAAGAACCTAAGCAGGTAGAAAACAGAGAAGACCTAAAGGAAAAACTTAAAGTGGCCTCTGGCGGTGTCATTTTCACTACCATCCAAAAGTTTCAGCCGGAAGAAGGTAATGTTTACGAAACCTTGTCTGAGCGTGAAAACATTGTAGTGATTGCTGATGAAGCACACCGCACACAATATGGATTTAAAGCTAAAACCGTTGATGATAAGGATGAAGACGGGAATGTAATTGGCAAAAAGACAGTGTACGGCTTTGCTAAATATATGCGCGATGCCTTACCCCAAGCTACCTATATCGGTTTTACCGGAACACCCATTGAAAACACTGACGTAAACACCCCGGCTGTATTCGGAAATTACATTGATGTGTATGACATTGCTCAGGCGGTAGAAGATGGTGCTACAGTGCGCATTTTCTATGAAAGTCGCTTGGCCAAAGTAAATCTCACAGATGAAGGCAAAAAGCTGGTTGAAGAGGTGGACGATGAATTGGATGGGGAGTCACTAACCGATACCCAAAAAGCTAAAGCCAAATGGACACAACTGGAAGCTTTAATAGGTAGTGAAAAGCGATTAAAGAATATCGCTAATGATATTGTGCAACACTTTGAAAACCGTCAGGAGGTTTTTGAAGGAAAGGGCATGATTGTATCCATGTCCAGACGTATTGCCGCTGAGCTTTATGATGAGATCATCAAGATACGGCCTGATTGGCATTCTGATGATCTGAATAAGGGAGCTATTAAAGTTGTAATGACAGCTTCCTCCTCGGATGGTCCAAAAATGCAAAAGCACCACACCACAAAACTGCAAAGAAAAACGCTTGCAGATCGAATGAAAGACCCGGAAGATGAATTAAAGCTGGTGATTGTTCGGGATATGTGGTTAACGGGCTTTGATGCACCAAGTATGCACACGCTCTACATTGATAAGCCGATGAAGGGGCATAATCTTATGCAAGCCATAGCCCGTGTAAACCGTGTGTATAAGGATAAACCCGGTGGTCTGGTTGTGGATTACCTCGGCATCGCCTCTGACCTTAAAAAAGCACTTTCCTTCTACTCCGATGCCGGAGGGAAGGGCGATCCAACCATTGCACAGGCACAAGCCGTTCAACTGATGTTGGAAAAGTTGGAAGTGGTATCCAACATGTTCCATGGTTTCCCTTATGAAGATTACTTTGAGGCTGAAACGTCAAAGAAGCTTTCTATGATCTTGGCAGCCGAAGAACACATTCTTGGTCTTGAGGACGGTAAAAAACGCTTCATAAATGAAGTAACCGCTTTATCCAAAGCTTTTGCTATTGCCGTACCACATGAGCAAGCTATGGATGCTAAAGATGAAGTATCATTCTTCCAGGCAGTAAAAGCTCGCCTTGCCAAGTTTGACGTTACAGGTTCAGGTAAAACAGATGAAGAAATTGAAACCACCATTCGTCAGGTAATCGATAAAGCTCTAATATCTGAGCAGGTTATTGATGTGTTTGATGCTGCCGGTATCAAAAAGCCGGATATTTCCATTCTTTCCGAAGACTTCCTTCTTGAGCTCAAGGGTATGGAGCACAAAAACGTAGCCCTTGAAGTTTTAAAGAAGCTTCTCAATGACGAAATTAAAGCCAGATCAAAAAAGAATTTGGTGCAGAGTAAATCTCTAATGGAGATGTTGGAAAACTCCATTAAACGATACCACAACAAAATTTTGACCGCTGCCGAGGTAATGGACGAACTCATTAAGCTGAGTAAGGAAATCGTCAATATGGACAGTCAGGCCAAAAATATGGGGCTTACTGACTTTGAATTTGCCTTTTACACAGCTGTTGCTAATAATGACAGCGCAAAAGAACTGATGCAGCAGGATAAGCTCCGTGAGCTAGCCGTAATCCTTACCGAACGTGTAAAGAAAAACGCCTCGATAGACTGGACAATCAAGGAAAGTGTAAAAGCAAAGTTGAAGGTGATTATCAAGCGTACTCTTCGTCAATTCGGCTATCCACCAGATATGCAAAAATTAGCTACCGAAACCGTATTGAAGCAAGCTGAAATGATTGCGAAGGAATTGACGGACGAAAAATAAGCTATGTACGACCTATGTGCGACCCAATAAAAAAGCCGATCCTTTCAGATCGGCTCTTCTCCGTGCCCCGGGCGGGACTTGAACCCGCACGACCATTGCTGATCACAGGATTTTAAGTCCTGCGTGTCTACCAATTCCACCACCAGGGCGACTCTACCATTATAAGCAGAGGGTTGAGACTTTCATGTTTCCGGCTTGCGCCTTCTGAGTTTTCACTCTTAAACTAAAAACCCCTCATAAAGAGGGGCTTTAATTTGGAGCGGGAGACGGGATTCGAACCCGCGACCCCGACCTTGGCAAGGTCGTGCTCTACCAGCTGAGCTACTCTCGCATTTCACTCTCCCCGTAAACGGGAGTGCAAATATAATATACTTTAATAGACCTGTGCAAACATTTTTACACCCCTCCTAGCTTTTTTTTAATGCTATTTAATTTCATTAAAGCCTCTACTGGTGTTAAGGTATTGATATCCAAATTTGTAATCTCTTCTTTTAATTCTTCTAAAATTGGATCATCCAACTTAAAAAAACTCAATTGCATCTCATCCTTCGCTTTTCCGTTCTTTTTATCACCCGAACCCCTGCTCTTTTCAAGCTCCTTAAGTACCGATTCGGCCCGGTTAACTACCAAACCAGGCATACCCGCCATTTTGGCCACATGAATACCAAAACTATGCTCGCTACCACCTGGTTTTAGCTTACGCATAAATATGATACTGTTATTTACCTCTTTTACACTTACGTTAAAATTGCGAATACGCTCAAAAGCTCCCTCCATTTCATTGAGCTCATGATAGTGCGTTGCAAACAAAGTTTTTGCTCTACTTGGATGCTCATGTAAAAACTCAGCTATAGACCATGCGATAGAAATACCATCATAGGTACTTGTGCCCCTTCCTATTTCATCAAGAAGCACAAGGCTCCTGTCAGATAAGTTATTCAGGATAGAGGCCGTTTCGCTCATCTCTACCATAAAAGTTGATTCACCCTGACTAATATTATCAGACGCTCCTACCCTTACAAATATCTTATCCACCACACCTAAATTGGCCGCCTTTGCGGGAACATAACACCCTATTTGAGCCATCAAACTAATCAAGGCAGTTTGCCTAAGTAATGCTGACTTACCGGACATGTTAGGTCCGGTAATCATCAATATCTGAAACTCCTCCCTGTCAAGAAGCACATCATTATTGATGTAATCTTCACCCGCAGCAAGCTGTCGCTCAATTACCGGGTGACGACCACCTTGGATATCAAGTTTAAAACTATCATCCATCACAGGCTTCACGTAATTCATGCTTTTAGCTAAAAGCGCAAAAGACAGGAGGCAATCTATTCGAGCCAATACTTGAGCGTTTTGCTGAATTTGTGGCAAGTAAGAAAGTGCCTTCTCTAGCACATCATTATAAAGCTTTTGCTCAATGGCTAAGATTTTGTCTTCAGCACCAAGAATTTTCTGTTCGTATTCCTTAAGCTCTTCTGTAATATATCGCTCAGCACTTACGAGAGTTTGCTTGCGCACCCAATCAGCAGGCACTTTATCCTTATGCGTATTTCTTACCTCCAGATAATAACCAAACACATTGTTGAAAGCAATCTTTAGATTGGAAATCCCAGTAGCTTCAGCTTCACGCTTTTGAATGGCAAGAAGCTTATCCTTGCCGGAGTTTAAAATATCTCTAAGATCATCAAGCTCTGCTGATACACCATCTGCAATCACATCTCCTTTCGAAATTTGAACCGATGGATTTTCCTTTATCGAAGTGTAAACTAATTCAATTAGCTTTAAGCATTCATGCAACTGATCAGCAATAATAGAAAGCTGTTTTACCTTAGCACACTTCTTTTTTATAGCATTAGAAAACTCCAATCCTTTCTTTAGCTGAAGCAGTTCTTTGGGGTGAATTTTACCCGTGCTCAGTTTACTGACCAATCGCTCCAAATCATGTATTTCCTGAAGCAACTGAGCTACATCTTCCGCCAACTCATGCTTTTTCATAAAAGCTTCAACGGTAAGCTGACGATCTTCAATTGCTGCCACTTTCTTAAGCGGCATGGCCAACCAACGCTTTAGCAGCCTACTCCCCATAGGGGATTGGGTATGGTCAATCACATCCAAAAGTGAAACACCATCAGGAGAATTGCTATTAAAAAGTTCAAGGTTGCGAATGGTAAAACGATCCATCCACACAAACTCTTCACGCTCTATGCGACTAATCCCCGTAATGTGCCCCAGTTGATCATGTCGCGTTTCTTTTAAGTAATGAAAAATGGCTCCTCCAGCTATTATTGCCAAATCCATTCCCTCTATACCAAAACCTTTTAAAGACTTTGTTTTAAAATGATTGTTGAGACTTTCATTGGCAAAATCACTTTTAAAAATCCATTCGTCTAGAGCGAAAGAATAGTGACGATTGCCAAAAAGCTCAAAGTATTTTGCTGATTTATTCTTTTGAAAAAGGATTTCGCTTGGCGCTAAACTCTGAATAAGCTTGTCTACATATTCGTGATTTCCTTCCGCCACCAAAAACTCACCTGTAGAAATATCGCAAAAGCTAATTCCAAAGCGTTCCTTTTCCATGTAAATGGCCGCCAAAAAGTTGTTGCTACCAGACTTTAATACCTGGTCGCTTGTAGTAACCCCGGGAGTAACCAATTCGGTAACACCGCGCTTTACAATATTCTTGGTAAGCTTAGGATCTTCCAGCTGATCACAAATGGCTACACGCTGACCGGCTCTCACCAATTTTGGCAAATAGTTGTCTAATGAATGATGGGGAAACCCAGCCAATTCCATATCAGCAGCCGCTCCATTAGATCTTTTGGTAAGTACAATCCCTAAGATTTTACTAGCCTTAACTGCATCTTGCCCAAAGGTTTCGTAAAAATCACCAACTCTAAAAAGCAAAAGAGCATCAGGGTATTTAGACTTAATTTGATTGTATTGCCTCATTAAAGGCGTTTCTGCACTCTTTCCGGCCAAAATTCATCCTATTTTTGGTGAGCCGCTAAGATAGAAATAGAGCATGAGAAAGTTAAGAATGAGCGAGCTGAATAGGCTTAGCACCGAAGAATTTCAGGAAGCACCAAAAAACCCAATTGTACTGGTACTTGACAACGTTAGGAGTTTACTAAATGTAGGCTCTGTTTTTAGAACTTCGGATGCATTTAGAGTAGAAGAACTTCACCTTTGCGGGCTTACCGCCACCCCACCCCACCGTGAAATGAACAAAACTGCGCTTGGCGCAACTGAATCTGTAAGCTGGAAGCACTTTGCAGAAACCAGCGATTCTTTAAAAGACCTGAAACAAAAAGGCTTTACACTTATCGCCATAGAGCAGACCAGTGGAGCTATTTCTTTAGAAAAGTTTCCTTTTGAGTCACACGATAAGGTTGCTCTCATATTTGGAAACGAGGTAAAAGGCGTAAGTAACGAAGCTCTTGCCCTGTGCGACTTTGCCATCGAGATTCCTCAGTTTGGCACCAAGCACTCCTTAAATATTTCAGTAAGTGCTGGCATAGCACTTTGGCAAGCCGCTCAACGCTTTATTTAAAGCCAGCACCCTCCTTTTGTAACCTTTTATAAAACCTCTTTAAATAAAAAAATCCCCCTCAGCATTTGCCGAGGAGGATTCTTTAAAAGTTACCTGTATTATATACTATATAATTACTTGATGGTAATAATTGCACTTCGGTTGATGTCGTTACGACCTTTAGCAAACTGGTTGTTTTCGCCATCAGACTTAGTCTCAATTCTAGAAGCATCGATACCATAAACTTGTGAAAGTTGTTTTTTCACAGCTTCAGCTCTTCTCATACCTAGATTCTTGTTGTATTCCTCTGATCCGATAGGATCAGCCGAACCAGTAACAACAATCTTAGTATTTGGATTATTTTTCATCAAACGAGCTATCGTAGCCAAACGCTGGTGGTTTGCGGCAGAAATATCCGCACTATTGAAGGCAAAGTATACAGAAGGAATAAACGCTTCATCCATTCCACCTTTAATAGTCTGACCTTTGAAGTTAACCACAGTTCCAGCTGGTGTATTAGCCTCTTTGTCCATATAATCTGGAACACCATCACCGTCAGAATCAACTGCACGACCGTTAGCGTCAACTTTAGCACCTTTAGCAGTAAATGGATCTTCATCCATGTTGTCAGGAATACCATCCTCATCAATATCCATAGATCTACCACTTCCGTCTACTATAGCTCCTTCAGGAGTGCTATTATCTTTATCAAATAGATTGCTCACACCATCATTGTCGTCATCATTAGTCAATTGATCGTAGTTATCCTTCATCTCCTGTACATCAGCATACATGTCGTCAAGAGGGTTACTATAAATCACTGAAGTTGACTCTTTAGGACCACCAAAGTTGAAAGAAACTCCAACATGAGTATAAATAATCATATCATTATTTCTTCCTCCAGGGAATCCATCAGCAAGATCAGAGAAAAGATATTTTCCTTGCATTCCGAGGTCAAGGTCCATTAGGTTAGACAAGCGATACTTAATGGTAAGATCCATTGGAATGAATACTTCATTCGTCCAGTTCTCATCTCCCACTTTACCGTAGGTTGCAACTACTGTTCCCGCAACAGAGCGTTCTGCTTGAGTTTGAGACATTCCAAGACCTGCGGATACTAATGTCGCCCATCTTCTGTCCTTTTGTTTACCCTTAAGCACCAAGGCATTAAGATTCATTACAGCATTTAAGCTATAATCAAAATATGGGCTTTCAAAAGTAATATCACCATTTGCACCAGAAAGGTTTCCATACATGGCTTGGGCCTTAACTCCCCATACACTATTAAAATACTTAGTAACATCCAGTCCGAATCCTAATTCAAACATGAAGCCATTGTCCTCATCGTTAAAAGAATAACTAGACAGATCACCAGCGGTAAACATATTTCCAACGTGCAGACCAACAGCCCAATCGCGATAGTTAGACACGTGAGCATCGCCAATCTTTTCAGTTTCCTGAGCTGTGGCAAAAGATACCCCCATGGCTAACATTAAGAGTAAACTATACTTTTTCATAAAAATCAATTTTAGGTAACTATTTTGGTTCATAATATTTCAGACTCCTTCGCAGTTAGATTGACTTCGAAGTCTCGGCAAAAATATAAATAAGTATAGACTACAAAACGTTTTTAAGAGAATTTAGAGTTTTATTTATTTACCTCTCTAAATTTAACCTTTCCTCAAACCTCATAATGCGACTTTGACCACAAAATACCCGCCCCAAAACATTACTTCAAAGCTTTAGTTTTTTTCAGCTAAATTCACCCGCTTTTTCCGTTTTAAAATCTCCTTCAAACAGCATTATCAAAGGATAACCCAAGGATTTAGCAAGGTTAAGGATTTCACCATCCTTTCCTGAATTTTTAGGTTGTATCCTATCTCATCTGTAAACCAAACCATGAGGGGACGAGGTCAATCAAGTCTAAATAATTATTTATTTTTTAACGTATCAGTATTTCCTGACAGCAGCTGTTTTACAAATATTAGGGCAAAAAAGTTCAAACCTGAAGAATATTACATATCAAAAGACACGAATTAAAGTCTATCAACGGCAAGTGAATCAGGAGAATCGGCTAAAAGCTGCTTTACTGACTTAAGTAACACCGGGTGTACCCAATTTCCAGCAATTTCCGCCAAGGGGACCAAAACAAAATTTCTCTCTTGCATTCTAGGGTGTGGAATTGTTAGAATTTCACTCCTTAATATATAATCATCAAAAAAGATAATGTCAATATCAATGGTTCTAGATTCATACTTATCTCCATTTTTTCTAAACCTTCCAAAATCCAGTTCTATTGTTTGAAACCTTCTTAATAATGTTTCCGGCTTCAGTGGAGTACTCACAATCACGGCTTGATTGATAAAATCTGGTGTGCCCTCTTCCATCCCCCAAGCTTTTGTTTTATAAAGTCCAGATGCGCTTAGCACATTCGAAAACTCTTCCATTTGTACCAAAACCTGAACAAAAGTGGATTGAACATCACTCATATTCCCACCTAAAAGCAAGCAAACCTTATAATCTTTACCTTTCAAAATACGCAGATAATGGGGATTGTTTAATAATATTGCGTAAAACTAATCATACACCACTGGATACATGAAGACTTTTCTAAAAATGTTATTGGCCACTATTTTGGGTGGAGCCATCTTGCTTTTCATCGGCTTTATCATTCTTGCATCTTTCGCCTCATTGGCAAATAAAGAAGTAGTGATTGAAAAAGGGTCTGTGCTTACCATTAACCTTAATAATGTAATCTACGAACGAGCAGATGACAATCCATTTGGAGCTTTCAACCCATTGAGTCAGGAGCCCTCTTTTCCGCTAGGGCTAAATGATATATTGGCATCCTTAAAAACAGCCGCCAATGATGACAAAATAGTTGGTGTATATCTCAAAGGCGGTATTCCCTTAACTGGAAATGCAACTTTAGAAGAAATCAGAAATGCACTTCGCACCTTTCGTGAGAGTGGAAAGTTCGTATACAGCTATTCTGAAATAATGACCCAGAAAGGTCTTTTCCTAACTTCGGAAGCAGATTCAATTTTTATGAACCCTGAAGGATTTTTTGAGTGGAACGGACTTAATGCCTCGGTTACATATTATAAGGATGCATTAGACAAGATTGGCGTAAAGCCAGTTGTGCTACGTGCTACCGGCAATAAGTATAAAAGTGCCGTTGAACCTTTCCTTCGTCAGGATATGAGTCCTGAGAACGAAAAGCAACTTTCAGATTTGATCGGTTCTGTATGGGGAGATTACCTTGCTGAAATTAGCAAGTCGAGAAACCTTGACGCCAATACCCTCAATACTTTGGCGGACAGCATGGCTATTACCAGCCCAATTACCGCTGCCCAAAATGGCCTTATCGATGCTCCGCTTTATGAAGATGAAGTATTAAATCTAATGCTTCCAGCCACCGGAAAAGATGATATTAAAGACATTGACTTTATTTCTGTTCACACTTATGCATCTGATGCCAAGCTTGGAAAAGGTGGATACAGCGACAATAAAATTGCTGTCGTAATTGCCCAAGGAGACATTGTGAGCGGTAATGGAACCGAATATCAAATCGGCTCAGAAAGAATTGCTGAAGCTATTCGAAAGGCTCGCAAAAATGACAAAGTAAAAGCCATTGTACTTCGCGTAAACAGCCCTGGTGGTAGCGCCTTGGCTTCTGAAGTTATTTGGAGAGAAGTAGACCTTGCCCGCAAAGAAAAACCTGTGGTAGCTTCAATGGGTAGTGTAGCTGCCAGCGGTGGTTATTACATTTCTTGCTTTGCTGACACTATTGTAGCTCAACCAACCACAGTTACCGGTAGTATTGGTGCCTTTGGTCTTTTCTTTACTGCCGAGGAGCTTATGCACAACACCCTTGGTGTA
>JAUHWX010000059.1 GCA_030427285.1 Bacteroidia bacterium | reverse complement strand
TGGACGATCAGTTTCGCTCACCAACCCTAGCGGAAGATTTAGCTGATGGTTGCATTTTGGCCGCTAAGCAAAAGGCAAAGGGCATTTATAACATTTCAGGAAAAGATCAATTGAGCGTTTTGGAAATAGTGCAGCAAGTAGCTGATTACTGGAAGCTGGATAAAACCCTGATTAACCCCGTAAGCTCTACCACCCTAAGCCAACCTGCTAAGCGCCCACCAAAAACAGGGTTCATTTTGGATAAAGCCATTCGTGAGTTGGGTTACAAGCCACATTCTTTTATGGAAGGTTTGGCGGTGCTTGATGAGCAGATGGAACGATAGGTTGCTATGCGAATAGACACGATTAGAAATCCGCTCAAGCTAGTATATTCAATTATAGTTAATTTGCAGGGTATTTTTATCCCTACCAAATGGCAAAGACTGACCCTGAGAAACAGACGCCCGCAGAGGCGATGCGCGCAAAATTTACAGCATCCCACAAGCTTCAAAAGCTGGCTTATAACAATCCCCTTCCCCCTGCGGTGCAAGCTATGAGCGACAACCTTAAATGGATCAAGGACATGGTGTACCCTCCGCATATCCGCGCCATATTGGACATGCAAAACCAGTTTAAATCTATGTCCCCGGTTGTGGAAACCATGGCCGGTATTAAAGATATCATGCAGCCTTACATGCAGTTGCAGGAAAGCTTGGCCGGTATCCAGAACAGCACTTTAAGCAGGCTGGCCGAAAGCATGAAAGGGATAGCCGATATTTTGCCACCCAGCTTTTTTCAAAACTCCATTCCCGACTACAGTTCGCTCATCCCCGATATTGGGATCGACTTACCGGAAACTTTTTGGGAAGACATTGGCGAAGAGGACGAAGAAGATTATAGGGATGTGACCGAAATCCTGGAAGGTGTAAAAGAGCAAAAGACTACACTAACCGATGCCATACAAAAGTTGGTAAGCCTTGGTGAGCAGAGCCTGGCCGAGCAAAGAGAAACTAACCGGCAGCTTCAGCAATCCTCATGGCAAGGAAAGCTATCACTGATCCTTACCATCATCAGCTTTTTATGGACAGTTCAGACAAACTTAAAACCGGAAACCCAAAACAAAGAGGAAAACCGTGTAGGTAAAGAAACATTAGAAGCGGTGCAGAATCTCAAGGGCATGCTCGAGGAGGAAACAAAAAAGACCACCGCCAACCTGAACCTGCGGACAGCACCGGACACAACCAAAAGTCAAAATATCTTGCTAACCATTCCCAAAGGTCAGCAAGTAACGGTAACCCGATCTATAAATCATTGGTGCAAAGTATGGTATACAGACCCTGAAACAGGTGTTGTCCGTTCTGGTTGGGTAAGTAAAAGGTACCTGAAATAGAGAAGCCTTTCCCCTGCTGGCGCAAGCGTCCCACTTGTGCCTCCAGTGCCTGGATTTCAATATTCGACCTCATAGTTAGCGCGGATTTGCAATCCGTGCGTGTTCCGATAGGCCGAAGCAAACCTGTCATCATTTTGCAACGTGCGATTAGGGTTGAGCATGAAATACGAAAAACAAATCTGTGCCAACAGATTCTACAGGGATAATGATAAGCACAAGGAATGATTTTTAACCGACTACACCAATCCCTCCTGAACCGCAATCCTTACCATACCAGCCATGTTTTTTACTTCCAATTTGGTCATTATGGCCCTACGGTGCGTTTCAACAGTACCAATGGAAATATGGAGTTGTTCTGCAATCGTCTTAGTAGATTCCCCGTTGGCAATCAGCTTCAGCACTTCCTTCTCCCGTTCTGAAAGAACAAGTGTAAGCATAGGGTTTTGCGACTGAATCTGGTTTCCACTAAAGGCGAGGGATTGTGTAACATCTGCGCTGTAATAGGTGCGGCCATTGCCAACGGCTTTCAGCGCCTGTGTAAGTTCGTCTGGGTGGGCATTTTTTGAAAGGTAGCCATCCACCTTTAGCGAAAGCATTTTTTTAATTATCTGTTGATTAAGGTGCATAGTGAGCATGATGAACTTTTGGTCAGGAATTGCAGCCCTTAACTGTTGTATCAGCTCAATGCCGCTAAGGCCGGGCATATCCAAATCTGTTAGTACCACATCGGGTTGCAACTTTGGAATTTTTACCAAAGCCTCCTGCGGGTTGGTAAAAGTGGCCAACACTTCAAAACTGCCTCCACTCAAGAGGTTCTTAAAACCATTGATTACCAACTGGTGATCGTCAACTATTACTACTTTCATGAGCTAAGCGGAATGGTTACAGTGGCCAGCGTACCGGTTTCAGGGCCAGGTTCATAGTTTACTGCGCCATTAATAAAATCAAGTCGGCTTTTGATGTTGTGAAAGCCATGTCCGGCAGAGCTTGAAGGTTTCATTCCCTTTCCGTCATCTTCCACAATTAGAATCAACTTTTGATTTAGCTCCATCAGTTGCACCTGTATTTTGCTGGCCTCCGAATGTTTCAGGGCATTGTTTAGCAACTCCTGCACAATGCGGTAAAGGCTCACTTCAAGCCTTTCGGGGTAGCGCTTGTCCACACCGTGATAATCAAAATTGTACTGCATTTTGGTAAATCTGAAGGTGCTTTGCAGCAGGTCTTCAATAGCTTTTACCAGACCGTCTTCCATTAGTGCGCGGGGCATCATTTGGTGTGAAATCTGGCGGACTTCCTCAGCACTTTTAGTGAACTCCTCTGATATTTCTGCAATTTCATTTTGCAATTCCCCTTCGGCAACTTTGGGTTTGAGGCTTAGCAGGCCCAGCTTTAAGGCGGTCAGTTTTTGGCCAATGCCATCGTGCAAATCTTTGCTTATCCGTTTGCGCTCTTCTTCGGTGGCCGTAATCACGGCATCCAGGCCTTTTTGTTTTTCCTGCACCAAGGCAGCCTGCATTTTCCGTTCCTGCAATTGCCGGTTTCTAAAAAATATTAACAGCCCCAAAAGAATAATGAATCCGCTTACGCTAACTATTAAGAAAATTCTGTTGCGTTGACCTGCAATGGTTGCTTCCTTAGTATTGATATCCAGTTTTTGCTCGGCAATCTGCCTTTCCTTTTGGGCAGTTCTGTATTGAGTCTCCAGGTCATTCACCAGGCTCACTCGTTCTTTTTGTTCTACTGAATCTTTGTACTGGGCGTATTTCTCATAACTCTCAAGCGCTTCCTCAGTATTCCCAACTTTTTTGTTTACCAGATAATTCAGATGATAGGCATCCCGCATATCTTCCAGACTCTTGCTTTTAAGGCTTATTTCCATTGCTTGTGCAGCAGATTTTTCAGCTTCCTGAAGTCGCCCCAGGTTGAGAAGAGCTTTGGTTTTTGCCATGTATAGCTCTACCAGTTCCTCATTCATTTCATTGTCTTCTGCAAGTGGTAATGCATTGTTCACTGAAATTAATGCCTCAGAAAACTCTTGTTTCTTAATCAGGGCATTGGCTTTAGTAGTGATCGGAAATACGGTGTAAAGCTCGTAACCCAATTCCCGATAACCATCTTCCCCAATTTGCGCATAGGCCAGGGCACTGTCAATTTCCTTTTGTAGTATAAAAACAGAAGCCAGGTTGGTGGCTACCGTGGCTATGCCAAATTGGTCATCTTCCTTACGGAGAATGCTCAGTGCGGACAGGTAATATTCTCCGGCCTTATCCAACTGGCCTAAAGATTTAAAGGACAGTCCCACATTAATCTGAAGGTAAGCCACATTAATAAGGTCATTAAGCGAATCAAATAGCGCAATCGAGGAAAGGTAGTTGGTAATGGCACTGTCTTTCACACCCAAGGCATCATATATTGAACCCTGATTAAGGTAAATTCTGCTCAAAAGCTCAATGTCTTTAAACTCTTTTGCAATTTCTAAAGCTTGTTGATTATTAGATAGAGCCTGATCATACTCGCCCCTATCGTAATGTAAATTACCTATCAAATAAAGTGCGGTGGCTATACCGGGTTTATCTTTTCTCTTAGTTTCAAAATTATAATAGCGCTTAGCGTAAGCAGTGGCCGAGTCTCTGTTGATATAGGCATAACTTGAAATAAGCTCTCTGTAGAACTCTGGCTTTTGGCCGACTTTACTTTTGGCAAGCCCGGTTTTTAGTGAGTCCAATGTTTGCTGATTGGCTTGACCATGAGCTTGCACCACACTAAAAATCAACAGTAATAAGAGTAAGAGCTGCTTTTTCATAAAGCAGGAGGCAGGCCAATTTGGGTTCCACACAGCTTCTTTTTTAATGATTTCTAAAAAAGGTGAAGTGCATTTACCGGTTTTCATGGATGGATTTACAGGTTTTCATGGATTGTTTCGGGTTCATGCTACACCTACTTTTGGCATAAGTAATTTGAATTCAATTATTTACATAACGCCAGCGTAGGCTTTGTGCCCGGTTGGTACTTTTTTCAAAACACTAAAATAAAATAATATGAAAACGAAGTTTACTAAACTTCCCTTGACCGTATTGGCCTGGGCCGTAGCATTTAGCATGAGTTTTTCTCAAAGTTTAGATGTAAAGCAAATTGAAATTGACCTCAGTAAAGATGCCGGTAAGGCCTACAAAAAAGGCAAGCTTCTGAACCTTGGTACTTATTGGAATGAGGATAGAACAGAGCTATACCGGGTTTTTGCGTACAGCGATAAAGATGAAACCCGTCATTTAGAAATTTTCACCTTCAACGAAAGTGGTGAAATGACCAAACAAGAAACCAAGCCTATGACGGCTGATGCACTCTCTGACTATAATCTGGAGGTAGCCGGTAATTTTATTGAAAATGACGGGCCGGATATTAGCAGTGAGCAATATGCTTACATCCGCAGGACAGCCTTAGCAGGGCAGCCTACGGTGAATATTGGACACTTTGTAGATCGGTATTACCGTGGTGTTTGGTACGGTTATCATTTTAAGGAAGATGAAGACTATAAAATGGAGGAGCGCTTTTGGCCGGATTATTCATTCGTGGTGCAGGGGAGCAGCGTAGAGAATACATCCTCACATCTACTTAAAAAACGCACCGCATTGGGTAAGGTATTTCAAGGCCAGCGCAACTATATTCCTTTAGATGGTAAAGTGGTGCTGGGTGGTTTAATGGCCACCACTGACCAGAATTTATACCTCACCGGAATTTATGATCTGGCAAAGCGTGAGTGGGCGGAAAAACACGAGAATGTAATCGAAAGTAAAATATTGCAAACCGGAGGTAGCCTTGAAAAGGCTGACCAACAAGGAGCTTACACTTTGCTGGTTTGTGAGAAGGGATATGCTTTGCTCGACATTGGGGCTGATGGCAAGTTGAAGCACACTACCTGGCTGGACCTGGAAAACACGCAGAAGAAAGGTATGCCGGAAAACTGGGATTTGAAGGAAACCGGCAATGGGGGTGTCATGCTTTTTCACACTATAGCCGATGGGTACAGCACTAAAAAAATGGATATAGCCCTTTTTGAAGTGAAAGACGGTCAGGTTTTAAATCAATCTAAAATTGCATTTGACCAACAAGAAGAAATGACGGTACAGGAACCAAAATCAGGTATAAAGTTAAAGCGAATTACAGGCTTTATGATTGATGACTTAAAAGCGCTTGATGATGGAACCTGGGCCATGATGGCTCACACTCACAAGCCGGATGTAATGAACGTGATTTTCCACCTAAACCAGGATCTTTCACTAAAACATTTATTTACCATAGATGCTGTGCCACATATCATGGCAAAAGCTTCAGAGGAGGCGTTTGCGGGCTTTTTGCAGGGAGAGCTCTACCTGGCCAGAAATGGTAAATACTACTGGCTTACCCGCGATATTCCGGGTGAGTTACTCCAAGGCATCCATGTGGATAGTGAGACAACAGGCGAAGGTACAGGAGTAAAAACTACAACGGTTACTACTACCCGAATAGATGAAGTGTATGCCTTTTTCAAGATAGCCCTAATTGACTTTAACGAAGGCAGTATCAGCAAGGCCTACACATCCGACAAACTGCTGGCGGTAGGCGAAAACCCAATACAGCTGAGTAAAAACGGGAACGTGCTGATGAATGTATCCGGCACCAAGTCCGGTGATTTCTACAACCTCATAATCCAATAACCAAATAAATCAGAAAACATGAAATCTAAAAGATTATTCAAATTCAATCTTGCCTTACTGGCGATAATAGTTTTAACAGGCCTCACGAGCAAAGCCTTTGGCCAAAATGCCTGGCAGTATAAGGGAGATTATAAAGCAATTATTGGCCTGTATGACGGTAATCATTTCGTGGTAGATGATGGCAACCGCGACTACAAATACACCACCGATGGCGGGGCCACTTTGCAGAGTTTCGGAATGAGCATCAGCAGCCCCAGGAGCTTGACTTCGGTGGAATACCTCAGTGCCACACGAATGCGAGCATTGGTTTTTACCGGAAGCAATTTTGAGCTCCACGAAAGCACCGATGGCGGGGCGAACTTCAGCAAACTGAGCGATGTTCTTCCGGCTGGTATGCTTCCGCTCAACGTACCCCCTAAAATGGTTTCCTTTGATAATTCAGAATCACTTTTTTCCTGCAGGGTATCCTATAATAGCCAATTAATTGATGTGCTCTTTAAAACTACCGATGGCGGAAACTCGTGGAACCTGGCTACTACAGATACCTTTGCCTTCGATGACCTCTACGCTATTGAGATCTATAGAGATGGACATGTTATAGCTGCCAGCAATCTTCCTCAAGGATTGGAAATCAGTACAGACAAGGGACAAACTTTTACGACAACGGCCAGCTTTCCACCTTTAAATAGCAACATGACTGTAGCCTTTGATGGCAACCAGAATTTATGGGTTTCCAATATAGTAGGCTCACAAAATGATGACAGTTACCACTCAACTGATGGTGGGACTACCTGGAATAGCTGGAGTGCGATGCAAGAAGATGTGACCATACGACTGTCCAAGCCTACCACTATGATGGTTTTTGGATCTCCTGATACAACAGCTATTAGTTACGATAATGGATCCACCTTTACTACCGTAAAATTTCCCGCTACCAAACCAGCAGGTAGTGTGCTGCGCCTACAGCTAGGTGGCGATCAGCAGACCTACTACATCTACGATGGCAATGCTAAGCTATGGACATTTGGCAGCGGTTCGGCTGTAGGACTTGAAGATTGGAGCAAGATCACCCCGGTAGAGATCTACCCAAACCCTGCTCACCACCATCTTTACATCGATGACTATCAGGGGCTGGTAGAAATTTACAGTTCTACCGGAGTGCTTCTCAAAAGCTTCGAGATAGAGCATAGTGAACCGATTGATATCTCTGGGCTTCCTTCGGGCCTGTTGTTACTCAAGTTAAACGGTGGCTTGCAGAGGTTCATCAAACAGTAAAATACTCACAACTTAGTGTTTTGACTTTGGTAATCTCCCGGTAGTCTGCGGGCTGCTGGGGGTTGCCAGGGTTTTTAATGATGTGAACTTCATACGCTATTCTAAAAAAGCAAAAACCCCAACATTTCTGTCGGGGTTTCAATTTTATAACAAGAGTTAAATTTATTTCTTCTTATTCTTATCCTGGAAGTCCAACGACTTTACGCCAAGGGCCTGCAAGAATTGTTTAGCTCTTATTTTGATGTGTTCTTTGGTGGAGGTCATTACTTTCTTACTCAGTTTATCATCCGGGCGCGAAAGGAATTTAGAATCACGGTATTTGAAGCCTTCGCCAATTTCGGTGTAGAAGTAAGTGTAAAACGACTTTCTTGACTCACCCTCCGGGCAGGTTACCTTGGTAACGCCATGAGGCGAGTTGTCATCGGTATAAAAAATAATAGCACGGTTGTGAGTCGGTAAAACCTGGTGGTGCATGGTTTTCATCTGCTTGTCCCATAGCTCCAGGTGGCCGCCATACTCTTCCTTCCAGTCTTTGTTGAGGTAAATCAAAAGGTTTACCCTGCGCCAAAGGCCCGCTTCGGGGTTCATATTTACATCCACATGCACATCCACATAACTGTCTTTGCCACCTTGGTGTACACCCGATCCGAGGGAGTCGCGGGTGGTTTTCAGGCCATCCACACCGGTAAGCTCACGCATCCATTTATAAAATTCTTCACTACCCACTACTTCACGCAACTCGCTAAAGGAGGGATGCCAGCGCTCAAAGTGGTAATCTTCAGATTTATCCTCATTGAGGCTTTTACGCTTTACGTTAAGCGAATCCAATGAGGGGAAATTGGCATGCAGCTTATCAGCCAGCTCCTGATTCAGGAAGTTGTCCAGCACCAAGTGCTTACAGGGCTCGGCATTGTGGTACTGCTCTTTTAGTTTAGCGCGGCCTTCCTCGGAAGTGTATTCAGGGTTTATGTGTTTAATGTCCATGGTCTTCATTTCATTAGGAGCTTCAAAGCTAAGCTTATTTAGAATTAGTACGAATAGTTATGGAGGAGATTGTTAAGGAGATTTTAGCTTCAAGCTCCAAGTCTCAAGTTAACCTTTAAATTCAAATCTGAAATCTAACGTCTAAAATCTAACTCTACTTCCTCAACATCTTATAAAGCAAGCCAGGCACAAAAGTGTGCAAAGGCACCGCCAGTAATTCCTTGTTACCAATGTAACTATGAAATGAGTCTTTAGTTAAAACTTTCAGCAGCTTTTTGGCGAAAACATCTGTGGGCATTCCATTTTCTTGGGCAGGACTGTTCTTCTCCATTTTGCTACCATCAGGTTTTAGGGAGTTTATGGTCACATTAGTTTTTATAAAACCAGGACTCACTACTTGTATCTTTATAGGAGTATTGTGAAGTTCCTCTTTTAAGCTTTCATAATAAAGGTTTACAGCAGCTTTGCTGGCGGAGTAGGCCGCAAGGTTGGCTTGCCCAAATTTTCCGGCAATAGAACTGATGGTCAATATCTGTCCCTTATTGGCTTCAAGCATTTTTGGTAAAATAGCTTTGGTAATAGCAACATGTCCAAAGTAATTAGTTTCAAAAACTTTGCGCTCAACCTCGTCACTGGTTTCTATTACTGAGCCAAATTGACCAATGCCTCCATTATTAATAAGGATATCTACACCCTCAAAAGCTTTCCACGCTGCATCCACCCATTGTTGGGCTTCTTTATTATTTAAAAGGTCTAATGGTAAAATTTGGATGGAACCAGGGTTTGAACACTCACTTTTCACGCGTTCGAGCTCACTCGCTCTGCGTGCTGACAGTATTAATTGACAGCCCTTGCCGGAAAGTGCTTTTGCCGTAGCTTCCCCAATGCCTGAGGAAGCCCCTGTAATCCAAATAGTTTTACCTTTGAAGTAAGACATAAAATATCTGTTTTATAGTGTTGTGAATTTTAAATATACTCTTATATTTGCAGCCCGAAAATAGGAAACGCACAGTAAAGATATATTAAGATGAAAAGGACTTATCAACCATCTAACAGAAAGAGAAGAAACAAACACGGTTTCCGTGAAAGAATGTCATCAGCTAGCGGCCGTAAGGTTTTAGCATTGCGCAGAGCTAAAGGTCGCAAGAGACTAACGGTTTCTGATGTAGGTAATCACAAAGCCTAATTTTGTCTTTGATAGTATAATACTTCAAGGTGTTGCCGTTGGTAACACCTTTTTTTTTGCCTTGTTAAAAAATATTTACAACTTCCTGAATTTTAAAAGAATCACGATTTATGCCTAAGGATAATTCTATAAAATCAATTTTAATAATCGGTAGTGGTCCCATCGTAATCGGACAAGCTTGTGAGTTTGATTATGCAGGTTCTCAGGCTTCGCGCTCACTACGCGATGAGGGTATTGAAGTAACTCTTATCAACTCTAATCCGGCCACCATCATGACGGATAAGGTAGTAGCTGATAATATATATCTACTTCCTCTTGAGGTAGAATCCATTGAAAAGATACTAGCTGAACATCCACAAATTGATGCTGTACTCCCTACCATGGGAGGACAAACAGCACTAAACTTATGTATTGAGGCTGATAAGTCTGGAGTTTGGGAAGAGCATAATGTGCGTATCATCGGAGTAGATATTGACGCAATCAATATCACCGAAGATCGTGAGGAGTTTAAAGAATTGATGGGGAAAATTGGAATTCCAATGGCTCCTCAAAAAACAGCTACCTCTTACCTTAAAGGAAAAGAGATTGCTCAAGAATTCGGTTTCCCACTGTGTATCCGTCCTTCATTTACCTTGGGTGGTTCGGGTGCAACTTTTGTTTTTACTAAAGAAGAATTTGAAACATCACTTTCTCGCGGACTGGAGGCTTCTCCTATCCACGAGGTGATGATTGATAAAGCCCTTTTGGGTTGGAAAGAATATGAGTTGGAATTGCTTCGCGATGCCAATGACAATGTGATTATCATCTGTTCTATTGAGAACATGGATCCGATGGGAATCCACACTGGAGACTCTATTACTGTAGCTCCTGCCATGACGCTTTCGGATACTACCTTCCAAAAAATGCGTGATATGGCCATCCACATGATGCGCTCTATCGGAACATTTGCCGGAGGTTGTAATGTTCAGTTCGCGGTAAGCGATGATGAAAAGGAAGACATCGTAGCCATCGAGATTAACCCTCGTGTGTCGCGCTCCTCAGCTTTAGCAAGTAAAGCTACCGGTTATCCGATTGCAAAGATTGCTGCCAAATTGGCGATAGGATACCACCTGGATGAATTGATGAACCAGATTACTAAAACCACTACGGCTTACTTTGAGCCAACTTTGGACTATGTAATCGTAAAAATTCCACGCTGGAACTTTGACAAATTTGAAGGTGCTGATCGTAGATTGGGACTACAAATGAAGTCGGTAGGAGAGGTAATGGGAATTGGTCGTTCTTTCCAGGAAGCACTTTCTAAAGCTGCGCAATCTCTTGAGATTAAGCGAAATGGACTAGGTGCTGATGGTAAAGGATATACCGATCAGGATGATGTTTTGGAAATGCTTGAAAAAGCCAGCTGGAACCGTGTGTTCGTGATTTATGATGCCATCCAGTTAGGTATTCCACTTAGAAAGATTCAGGAAATTACCCGCATCGATATGTGGTTCCTTAAGCAAATAGAGGAGCTTGTTCGCTTGCAGGAAGAAATTGAAAAATATACCCTTGACGATCTACCGCGCGAGCTATTGATGGATGCAAAAATTAAAGGTTTTGCTGACCGTCAGATTGCTCACATGACACGTAAGCTGGAAAGCGAAGTGCATGATAAGCGTATGGAGTTGGGCATCAATCGTGTATGGAAAATTGTTGACACCTGTGCTGCAGAATTTCCAGCACAAACACCATATTACTACTCTACCTTCGAGAATGAAACACAGGATGAGAATGGCAAGGTTTACACTGAAAATGAAGCAATAGCTTCTGATAAGCCTAAAATTATTGTGTTAGGTTCAGGACCAAACCGTATCGGTCAAGGTATTGAGTTTGACTACTGCTGTGTGCATGGTGTGCTTGCCGCTAAAGAGTGCGGTTATGAAACCATCATGATAAACTGTAACCCTGAAACTGTGTCAACAGATTTTGATACGGCTGACAGATTGTACTTTGAGCCAGTTTTCTGGGAACATATTTACGACATCATTTTGAACGAAAAACCAGAAGGTGTGATCGTTCAATTGGGTGGACAAACAGCCTTGAAGTTGGCTGAAAAACTGGATAGGTTTGGTATTCCAATTATCGGAACTGACTTTCAATCACTTGACTTAGCGGAAGATAGAGGTCGTTTTTCTGAATTGCTTAAAGCCAATGACATTCCTTACCCACGCTTTGGTGTAATCACCAATGCTGATGAAGCGCGTACACTTGCTGATGAACTTGGCTTCCCAATTTTGGTAAGACCATCATACGTGCTTGGTGGGCAGGGCATGAAGATTGTTATCAACCACGAAGAACTGGAACACCATGTGGTGAATCTATTTAAGAGTATTCCAGGAAACCGCGTTCTTTTAGACCATTATCTTGACGGAGCCATTGAGGCTGAGGCCGATGCGATTTGCGATGGTGAGAATGTGTACATTATCGGAATAATGGAACACATTGAGCCTTGCGGTGTACACTCGGGTGATAGTAATGCCACATTGCCTCCATTTAACCTTGGTGACTTGGTGATGCAGCAAATTGAAGATCATACTGTGAAAATTGCGAAAGCTTTGAAAACGGTTGGTTTGATCAATATTCAGTTTGCAGTAAAAGATGATAAAGTATTCATCATCGAAGCAAACCCAAGAGCATCCCGTACGGTACCATTTATTGCGAAAGCATACGATGAGCCTTACGTGAACTATGCGACCAAGGTGATGTTAGGAAAAAATAAAGTAACTGACTTTGACTTCAACCCCAAGAAAAAAGGTTGGGCGATAAAGCAACCAGTGTTTTCATTTAATAAGTTCCCTAATGTGAATAAGAACTTGGGACCTGAAATGAAATCAACTGGAGAGGCCATTTACTTTATAGATAGTTTGAGAGATCCGGTATTTAAAAAGATATACTCTGAGCGTAATTTATATTTAAGTAAGTAGTGGGACTAGTAAGATTTGTAATTTTTGCTCTTTTCTTTTACCTAATTTATTTTTTGGTAAAGTTCATTTTTGTGAAACCTTTTAAACAAGGGTACGCTAATGGTGGTAATAATGGTAAAAAAGGCAATAGCCCTTTCGGAAGAAATGAAGAAGGGAAAGTGACCATATCATTCAATCCTTATAAAAAGAAGAAGGATGACCACCAAATAGGTGAATATGTGGACTATGAAGAGGTAAAGGATTAAAAAAAATGGGCCCGATTGATTAATCAATCGGGCCCATTTTTTAGGGGAAGTAATTAGTCTTTAATCATCCTCTTGATCAAAGTGTTTCCTTTTGAAGATACCTTTAAAAGGTAAATTCCCGATGATAAGTTGGACACATCAATAATGGTCTCACTCAACTTTCCATCATAAATCAACTCCTTGATTGCTTGCCCGGTGTTATTTACAAGGCTTATTTGATCTATTTTATTGTTGCCTAAGAGCTCTACATGAACAAGCTCTGAAGCAGGGTTGGGGTAAATGCTAACCATTTTTATAGGCTCATTATTTAGTTCAGGTAGGCCAACAAATGGAAGTGAGTATAGTGAGTCAACCATTGCGGCATCAGCTGCGCAATTGAAAATTTGCACATCGTCAATTTTTCCTGCAAAGAATTTGGTTTTGTTTGGATTGGTAGATTTTCCTATCCACAGAGAAGCATTGGATGGAACTGTATTTAGAGTAGTTCCGCCTAAGTTTCTTGCTGAATCACTTTGCATAACACCATTCACCCATAATTCCACCTTGTTGTTTTGATAAACAGCAACTAAATGATACCACCGGTTATAAGAGTAGTCTGAGCTTCTTACGGAGTTGCTTGCTCCATTTGCACTATTAATTGTTCCTTCGGCAAGAGCTGCTTGAAATTTATCATTTCCTGGTAAGCCAGTTCTTAACATTAACTCACCCGTGCTCTTACTGCCAATGGAAATACCTGTTTGACGAATATTATTACTGTTGGTGGTTGTTGGGTACATCCATGCTGAAATAGTAATTACATTATGCTGCGATAAGTCAATTACATTTCCAGCATCTAAGTAATCATTAATACCATCAAATGCGTAAGCGTTATTGGGATTTCCAAACCTATCAGAAGTTAAAGTTGCACCATATACCGTAGCGTGAAATAAATTTACAGAAGTGTCATTTGCATTTCCACTAAAGGGATAAGAAAGTATAGTACACTGTGCTTTTAGATTTATGATTAGTGAACTAAATAGAATAAAAACGAGTAAGGGTCTGAAATTTATCATTTTTTGCGGTTTTAAAATGTTGAGTTTAAATGCTAAATATATATATAATCTCTTTACAATGAATATGCTTGTTAATCTTTGCGATATTCGCAAGCAAAGAATTAAAGAGTAGTGACCTGATGAAAATCATCACAATTGTAGGCGCGCGACCGCAGTTTATAAAAGCGGCTGCTTTTAGTCGAAAGCTGTCGGAGCTAACTAATTGGGAGGAGGTGCTAGTCCATACAGGTCAGCACTATGATACCAATATGAGTGAAGTTTTTTTTGAAGAAATGAAAATTCCAAAACCTTCTTATCATTTCGAAATTCATGGTATGGCCAGAGGCGAGATGTTGGAGAAAATGCAAGCTGCTATTGAGGGAGTAATTAAGAAGGAGGAACCAAATTGGGTGTTAGTCTATGGAGATACCAACTCAACCTTGGCAGGAGCACGCGCTGCAAAAAAGCATGGAGTAAAATTGGCACATGTTGAAGCTGGTTTACGTAGTTATAACCTCGAAATGCCCGAAGAGCACAACCGTGTGGAAACCGATCAGCTTAGTGATGTTCTGTTTGTTCCTTCTCAAAATGCTATTGATAACCTGAAACAGGAAGGACTGGAAAAAGGGAGAGAAATAGTAAACGTGGGTGACATTATGTTTGATGCAGTGAAATTTTATGCTTCAAATAACGCTGACGAGTATGAAAGCCAACCGTATGCTTTGCTTACACTTCATCGTGCAGAAAACACGGATAATCCAACTGTGCTTAAAAGGCTTTTGAGCACTGTAAATAAAATCAATGAGCAACTTCAAGTTGTTTGGCCAATGCACCCTCGAACTAAAGCAAAGTTGAGAGAGCTTGAAATTCCTGTTGAGGCTCGGGTTATTGAGCCGGTCGGATATTTAGAAATGTTGCCTTTGATACAAAATTCTATGTTTGTTCTCACAGACTCTGGGGGTTTACAAAAGGAGGCATTTTACTTAAATAAATATTGTATCACACTTCGTACGGAAACGGAGTGGATTGAGCTGCTAAACTTAGGTGTGAATCGTATTTGTGGTAGTGATGAAAGCAAAGTTTTGGAGGCATTTAGGTATTTTTCTAATACACCGTTTGTTGTTATGAATAATCCTTATGGAGAAGGCAATACTGCTGATAAAATCATTCACTTCTTTCGGAGGAAATAGTCATATTTTATATGATTTTTTTTTAAGCAGTTTCGAAAGAAACGATAAGAGTTGCCTGAATCTTCAGTTTTTACAATTTAGTAATGGTGAACAGAATTTCTCATATTTGTGGCCATGGCCAATCAGGGTATAATTTTTCTTACCGGAGTCGGGCGCTCAGGCACTACAATGTTGCAGAGCATGCTGCATTCACATTCGGAGATCAACTTTTCTGTAGAAACGCATTTTATCAAACGATATGTGGTTCCTTTTTTAATGACAAAAGAAATAGTGAAAGGTGGTACGCTGGCCAGTGATAAATTTATACAACGATTATCACCTCAAAAGCAAGCGGAGCTTTGTTCCAAAGATTTTACTTCAATTGAAGATTTATACCAGGCATTCTGTGAAATAATGAAGCCGGAAGATGATTCCACGATAACCTTTCTTGGAGATAAAGACACGGAGTATGTCCGTTATTTTCCCCACATAAAAGAGTTTGTTCCAAAAGCCTATGTGATTCATATTGTGCGTGATCCTAGAGATGTGGTAGCAAGTAGGCTTAAAACTGAATGGGGCGCTAAAAGGAGCCTGGAGTTTCACATGGCGGAATATCAGTATTATCTGAAAAAAGTAAGAAAAGAAGGGCCTGAACTTTTTGGAGATCGTTTTTATGAGTTGAAATACGAAGATTTACTGGAAAATCCTAAACGGGAATTAACAGGCTTACTCTCCATTTTAAATTTGACCTATGAGCCGGAAATGCTTAATTTTTATAAAAAAGGCAATGACTTGGTTTCTGATGATGAGCGGAAATGGAAGGATAATGTATCCAAACCTTTGGATAAGTCAAATCGCGGAAAGTGGAGGAGTTCGCTAAGTATCCATGATGCAGCCACTTTACAGCATGGCTTGGAAGATTTTTTTGATGAAATGGATTATGACAAGGTCACAGCCAAAGTATCACTTGTACAGAAAATGAAAGTACAAGCCATCAAGCAGCTTTTTGTGGGGAAAACATTTAAAGAAAGGTTGAGGTAATGGTAAAGGCTGGTCTGATTTTTACTACCGATTATGAAATCTTTGGGAATGGCAGTGGATGTGTTGAAAAATGCATGATTGAGCCAACCGAAAGAATGACTACCATTTTA